>NZ_VMND01000005.1:0-92835 GCF_013277555.1 Streptococcus sp. k-163
GATATGGAAGTCGCTTAGCTTTTATCCGCCATAGCTCAGTTGGTAGTAGCGCATGACTGTTAATCATGATGTCGTAGGTTCGAGTCCTACTGGCGGAGTTGTTAAGAAAAGGAGGTATATACCTCCTTTTTATTTTAGCTCTTTGTCAACTGTAGTGGGTTGAAGAAAAACTAAGCTCGAGAAAGGACACATTTCGTCCTTTCTTTTTTGATATTCAGAGCGATGAGAATTCGCTTCTTGAAGTTGTCAAAGTTCCGAAAACCAAAGGCATTTCGTTTGATAAGTTTGATGAGATTATTGGTCGCTTCCAATTTGGCGTTAGAATATGGTAACTGAAGGGCGTTGACGATTTTGTCTTTTTCCTTGAGAAAAGTTTTAAAGACAGTCTGAAAAATAGGATGAACTTTCTTTAGATTGTCTTCAATGAGTCCGAAAAATTTCTCCGGTTCCTTATTCTGAAAGTGGAAAAGTAAGAGTTGATAGAGATTATAGTGGTGCTTCAAGTCTTCGGAATAGCTCAAAAGCTTGTCTAGGATTTCTTTATTGGTTAAGTGCATACGAAAAGTAGGGCGATAAAAACGCTTATCACTAAGTTTATGACTATCCTGTTGAATGAGCTTCCAGTAGAGCTTGATAGCCTTGTATTCATGGGATTTTCGCTCAAACTGATTCATGATTTGGACACGCACACGACTCATAGCACGGCTTAAGTGTTGAACGATGTGAAAGCGATCAAGTACAATTTTGGCATACGGAAAAAGATGTTTAGCCAAGTCATAGTAAGGGCTAAACATATCCATAGTAATGATTTTCACCTGACAACGAACAGCGCGATTGTAGCGCAGAAAATGATTTCTTATTATAGCTTGTGTTCTACCTTCAAGAACAGTGATGATATTGAGATTGTCAAAATCTTGCGCAATGAAACTCATCTTTCCCTTAGTGAAGGCATATTCGTCCCAGGACATAATCTGTGGAAGACGAGAAAAATCATGCTTAAACCGGAAGTCATTGAGCTTTCGAATGACAGTTGAAGTTGAAATGGCCAGCTGATGAGCAATGTCGGTTATAGAAGTCTTTTCAATCAACTTTTGAGCAATCTTTTGATTGATGATACGAGGAATTTGGTGATTTTTCTTGACGATAGAAGTTTCAGCGACCATCATTTTTGAACAGTGATAGCACTTGAATCGACGCTTTTTCAGGAGGATTCTAGTAGGCATACCAGTCGTTTCGAGGTAAGGAATCTTAGACGGTTTTTGAAAGTCATATTTCTTCATTTGGCTTCCACAATCAGGACAAGATGGGGCATTATAATCCAGTTTAGCGATGATTTCCTTGTTTGTATCCCTATTGATGATGTCTAGAATTTTGATGTTTGAGTCTTTGATATCGAGTAATTTTGTGATAAAATGTAGTTGTTCCATATGATTTTTTCTAATGAGTTGTTTTGTCGCTTTTCATTATAGGTTATATGGAGCTTTTTTTCTACAATATCTATAGGGGATTTACCCACTACAAATATTATAGATCCAAAAAATTGAACAACTCCTAAGAGATTCATCATACGCCAAATATCACAAACGTCTACAGATTATTTATTTTCGCTCAAAAGATAAGAGTTATAAGGAAATCATGGATCTGCTAGATTGCGATAAAACAACTGTTTGGAAGAATTTGAAAAAATATAAGGAGTTTGGTTTAGAAGCTCTTCTTCAAGAGACCCGTGGTGGACGTCATCGAGAATATATGACTTACGACTTACGAAGAAGAACAAGTATTTCTAAAACGTCATATAGAAGCTGCTCAGGCTGAGGAATTTATAACTGTCAATTAGTTATTTGAAGCCTATCAAAAAGAGATTGATCGCACTTCCACACGTGATGGTTTCTATTATCTCCTGAAACGCCATGGTTGGCGAGCGGTCACTCCTTGACCTGAACATCTCAAGAAGGCAGACGCTCAAACAATTGAGACGTCTAAAAATAAAATCTACATTCGAGACCTTAAGTAAGTGATTTAAAGAGGAGGGGACTTATAAGAAAGTACGCTTGATGTACCAAGATGAAGCTGGTTTCGGAAGAATCAGTAAGATGAGTTCTTTTGGGGCTTCTAAAGGAATCCGACCTAGCAATACTAGTCATTATATGTGAGAATATCGCTATTGTTATGGGGCAGTAGATGCTCAGACAGGAGATTCCTTCTTACTTATTGCTGGAGGATGCAATACTGAGTGGACCAATGAATTTCTACGGCAAGTCTCACAAGCTTATCCAAATGACTATATTTTACTTGTAATGGATAATGCTATATGGCATAAATCAAGTACCTTAGAGATTCCAAGTAATATTGAGTTGGCTTTTATCCCGCCTTATATACCAGAAATGAACCCTATTGAACAAGTCTGGAAAGAAATTCGAAAACGAGGTTTTAAAAATAAGTCTTTCCAAAGTTATTGATAAGCTTCAAGAAGTTATTCAAGGACTGGAAAAAAGTGTTTTAAAGTCCACTGTCAGCAGACAATGGACAAGGTTGCTTTTTAAAAATATTTGAGTGTAAAGCAGTTAATAAGGTCTTTATAATAGTCTAATTTAGGTAGTAAATTTCTTCCTATCCTGTCAACTTTTCTTATTTGTTATCTTGTTGAGATTTGTATTTTGACAATTCAGGAATTGATAGTGAATGTGTAAAATTTTTTGTTAGAATAAGTTCATAAAAAAGAAAAGGAGTATATATTTATGTTACAAAAAATTTATGAGCAGATGGCGGATTTTTATAGAAATATTGAAGAAGAGTATGGTACTGTATTTGGTGATAATTTTGATTGGGAACATTTTCATTTTAAATTTTTAATTTATTATTTAGTGAGATATGGTATTGGGTGTCGTAGGGATTTTATCGTTTACCATTATCGTGTTGCTTATCGTTTGTATCTTGAAAAGATGATAATGAATCGGGGATTTATTTCGTGTTGAGATGTTTTGAGTAAATTTCCGAACTAATTTACTCTTTTATGGAAAGATAACAGTAAATAGCTAGTAATTTTTTAAAATCTTTTTTTAATAGTTGGAAATAGCAAATCTTTCTATTGTTTCTTCTTGATAAAAAGGCGATTTTTTCTTATAATAAATTGTAAGATATAATTGCAGGTGAGAGTCCTGCCATGTATGTGAGAAAGGAAGAGCCTGAGGGCTCATACAAGATTATGACTTCAGTTGTTGTTGTAGGTACCCAATGGGGTGATGAAGGTAAAGGGAAGATTACAGACTTCCTTTCAGCGAATGCAGAAGTGATTGCACGTTACCAAGGTGGTGATAATGCAGGTCACACGATTGTGATTGATGGTAAAAAATTTAAGTTGCACTTGATTCCATCTGGGATTTTCTTCCCTGAAAAAATCTCTGTTATTGGAAATGGTATGGTTGTAAATCCTAAATCTCTTGTGAAAGAGTTGAGTTATCTTCATGAGGAAGGTGTAACAACTGATAATTTGCGTATTTCTGATCGTGCGCATGTTATTTTGCCTTATCATATCGAGTTGGATCGCTTGCAAGAAGAAGCTAAGGGCGACAATAAAATTGGTACTACAATTAAGGGAATTGGTCCAGCTTATATGGACAAGGCTGCTCGTGTTGGGATTCGTATTGCAGATCTTTTGGATAAAGATATTTTCCGTGAGCGTTTAGAACGTAACCTTGCTGAAAAGAATCGTCTTTTTGAAAAATTGTATGACAGCAAAGCGATTGATTTTGATGATATTTTTGAAGAATATTACGAATATGGTCAACAAATCAAGAAATATGTGACAGACACATCTGTTATCTTGAATGATGCGCTTGATAATGGTAAACGTGTGCTTTTTGAAGGTGCACAAGGTGTTATGCTAGATATCGACCAAGGTACGTATCCATTTGTTACGTCATCAAACCCTGTGGCTGGTGGTGTGACAATTGGTTCTGGTGTTGGTCCAAGTAAGATTGATAAGGTTGTAGGTGTATGTAAAGCCTATACCAGTCGTGTAGGAGACGGTCCTTTCCCAACTGAGTTGTTTGATGAAGTGGGAGAACGTATCCGTGAAGTAGGTCATGAATATGGTACAACAACTGGTCGTCCACGTCGTGTGGGTTGGTTTGACTCAGTTGTGATGCGTCATAGCCGTCGTGTTTCTGGTATTACTAACCTTTCATTGAACTCTATCGATGTTTTGAGTGGTTTAGATACAGTGAAGATCTGTGTGGCCTATGATCTTGATGGTCAACGTATTGACTACTATCCGGCTAGTCTTGAGCAATTGAAACGTTGCAAGCCTATCTATGAAGAGTTGCCAGGTTGGTCAGAAGATATTACCGGAGTTCGTAATTTGGAAGATCTTCCTGAGAATGCGCGTAACTATGTTCGTCGTGTGAGTGAATTGGTTGGCGTTCGTATTTCTACTTTCTCAGTAGGTCCTGGTCGTGAACAAACAAATATTTTAGAAAGTGTTTGGTCCTAAGAGATTTTTAAGATTTGTTTAAGATAGGTCGGGTATACTATAGACAGTTACAAGAAGACCTCCTAACTTGTTGTAACAAATATCCTAAACTTTTCTTTTTCATAATAATCTCCCTATAAAGTCACCGCATTCGGTGGCTTTTTTTGTTTTGGGATTCATGATATAATAATAAAATCGATAAGTAGGAAAAGAGAAAAGAGATGTATTATACACTTGAAGAAAAAGAAGTCTTCATGAGAGAGGCCTTGAGAGAGGCTGAGATTGCTCTTGAACACGATGAAATTCCAATTGGTTGTGTGATTGTGAAAGATGGCGAAATCATTGGTCGCGGGCATAATGCACGTGAGGAATTGCAACGAGCGGTTATGCATGCGGAGATTATGGCCATAGAGAATGCGAACCTGAGTGAGGAGAGCTGGCGCTTGCTGGATTGTACTCTTTTTGTGACCATTGAGCCTTGTGTCATGTGTAGTGGAGCGATTGGACTTGCCCGTATTCCAAACGTGGTCTATGGGGCTAAAAACCAGAAATTTGGTGCTGCTGGGAGTTTGTACGATATCTTGACAGATGAGCGTCTCAATCATCGTGTGGAGGTTGAAACGGGAATTTTGGAAGATGAATGCGCAGCTATTATGCAGGACTTTTTTAGAAATAGACGGAAAAAATAATTTTGCTTTTAAAATGAATAGGAATGTGATATAATAAATAGTGGAGCAACAGTTCTGCGTGAAGCGGGTCAGGGGAGGAATCCAGCAGCCCTAAGCGATTTGAATTGTGTGCTCTTTTTTTCGTGCTTTTTCCGAATAAATAAGATAGAATAATCTAGAATAAATGATAATAGAAAAGAGAAGATGATGAAAATTCGTGGTTTTGAATTGGTTTCTAGTTTTACAGATGAAAATTTATTGCCCAAGCGTGAGACAGCGCATGCGGCTGGTTACGACTTAAAGGTTGCTGTGCGTACAGTTATTGCGCCAGGAGAGATTGTATTGGTTCCGACAGGGGTTAAGGCTTATATGCAACCAACTGAGGTTCTCTATCTCTATGATCGCTCTTCAAACCCTCGTAAGAAGGGCTTGGTCTTGATTAATTCAGTTGGGGTCATTGATGGGGATTATTATGGAAATCCTGGGAATGAAGGGCATATTTTTGCTCAGATGAAGAATATTACAGACCAAGAGGTTGTTCTTGAAGTTGGGGAACGTGTGGTCCAGGCTGTCTTTGCTCCTTTCTTAATTGCAGATGGAGATGCGGCTGATGGCGTTCGAACTGGTGGATTTGGATCGACAGGGCACTAAGATGAAGATTATCTTTGTACGTCACGGGGAGCCAGATTACCGTGAGTTAGAGGAGCGTTCTTATACGGGATTTGGGATAGATTTGGCATCTTTGTCTGAGAAGGGACGACAGCAAGCCCAGGAACTGAGCAAAAATCCTTTCCTCTCTTCAGCAGAAATAATCGTATCTTCTGCAGTCACAAGAGCTTTAGAAACGGCTTCTTATGTGGCTTGTGCTACGGGACTTCCTTTGAGAGTGGAGCCTTTATTACATGAATGGCAGGTTTATGAAAGTGGCACAGATAAATTTGAAAAAGCTCGTACTATGTTTCTAGAAAATAAGGGGAAGTTACTTCCTAATAGTCCTATTCGATATGAGACAGCTGCGGAGATGAAGTCTCGGTTTCTAGAATGTATGTCTAAGTATCGAGAACACCAGACTGTGGTAGTTGTTGCTCATCGCATGCTCATGCGCCAGTTTGTACCAAATGAGAAGATTGATTTTTGCCAAGTGATTGAGTGTGAGTTAGAGATATAGAAAGAGGTTTATCATCGCAAAGAAAAAAGCGACATTTGTATGTCAAAATTGTGGGTATAATTCCCCTAAATATCTGGGACGTTGCCCCAACTGTGGATCTTGGTCTTCTTTTGTAGAAGAGGTTGAGGTTGCTGAGGTCAAGAATGCGCGTGTGTCCTTGACAGGTGAGAAAACCAAGCCCATGAAACTGGCTGAGGTGACTTCCATCAATGTCAATCGAACCAAGACGGAGATGGAGGAATTCAACCGTGTACTTGGGGGAGGAGTGGTACCAGGAAGTCTCGTCCTCATCGGTGGGGATCCTGGGATTGGAAAATCAACCCTTCTCCTACAAGTCTCAACCCAGTTGTCCCAAGTGGGTACGGTTCTCTACGTCAGCGGGGAGGAGTCTGCCCAGCAGATTAAACTACGTGCAGAGCGTTTGGGTGATATTGATAGCGAGTTTTATCTCTATGCAGAGACCAATATGCAGAGCGTTCGAGCTGAGGTGGAGCGCATCCAACCAGATTTTCTCATCATCGACTCCATTCAGACTATTATGTCTCCTGAGATTTCAGGGGTGCAGGGGTCTGTTTCTCAGGTGCGTGAGGTGACAGCTGAACTTATGCAGCTGGCCAAAACCAATAACATTGCCATCTTTATCGTAGGGCATGTGACCAAGGAAGGAACCTTGGCCGGTCCTCGTATGTTGGAGCATATGGTAGATACGGTACTTTACTTTGAAGGGGAACGCCACCATACCTTCCGTATTTTAAGAGCGGTCAAAAACCGTTTTGGCTCTACTAATGAAATTGGGATTTTTGAGATGCAGTCGGGTGGTCTGGTTGAGGTACTCAATCCGAGCCAAGTTTTCCTAGAAGAGCGTTTGGATGGAGCGACTGGTTCATCAATCGTTGTGACCATGGAAGGGACGCGTCCAATTTTAGCAGAGGTTCAGGCTTTGGTGACACCGACCATGTTTGGAAATGCCAAGCGTACGACGACAGGACTTGATTTTAATCGTGCTAGCTTGATTATGGCTGTTTTGGAGAAACGGGCAGGATTGCTTCTCCAAAATCAGGATGCTTATCTCAAATCTGCTGGTGGTGTAAAATTGGATGAACCTGCGATAGACTTGGCCGTTGCAGTTGCTATTGCTTCGAGTTACAAGGACAAGCCAACCAATCCTCAGGAATGTTTTGTAGGAGAATTGGGCTTGACGGGAGAGATTCGCCGTGTCAATCGTATCGAGCAACGCATCAATGAAGCTGCTAAACTGGGCTTTACTAAGATTTATGTACCTAAGAATTCCTTGACAGGAATCACTCCACCCAAGGAAATTCAGGTCATTGGTGTGACAACGATTCAGGAAGTTTTGAAAAAGGTTTTTGCTTAATCTGTGACAAATCCTCTTAAAAATGATAAGATAGGAGAAATATTTGACTATCAAATTTTCGAGGAGGGAATCATGTCGTATTTTGAACAGTTTATGCAAGCCAATCAGGCTTATGTTGCCCTACATGGGCAGTTAAATCTGCCACTTAAACCCAAAACAAGAGTTGCCATTGTGACCTGTATGGACTCACGTTTGCACGTTGCGCAAGCTCTAGGTTTGGCACTTGGGGATGCTCATATCTTGCGGAATGCAGGTGGTCGAGTGACTGAGGACATGATTCGTTCGCTAGTTATTTCCCAGCAACAGATGGGGACAAGAGAGATTGTGGTGCTGCACCATACAGACTGTGGTGCTCAGACCTTTGAAAATGGTCCTTTTCAGGAGTATTTGAAAGAGGAACTGGGTGTCGACGTGTCAGACCAGGACTTCTTGCCCTTCCAAGATATAGAGGAGAGTGTGCGAGAGGATATGCAAGCCCTTATCGAATCTCCCTTAATACCAGATGATGTCATTATCTCTGGTGCTATTTATGATGTGGATACAGGAAGTATGACAGTCGTAGAATTATAAATACTTCATTTAGAAAGAAAGTGTATGAAGAAAAACAGTATTTTATTTATTTTTATCTTATTGCTATGTATTGGTTTACAGTATGAAACCATCTACTATACGGATGGTTCGATGTCAGCTGCGGAATATGGACTAATGGGAGTTTCTATCTTTCTAGCTCTCTTTTACATGATTCCGGCTCTTTATTTCCTTTTCTGTATTGGGAAAAAATGGGAATTGCCAAAGAAAGCCTTGATTTTGTCTTTATTGGGTGGGATGTTCCTTTCAGGCTGGTTGTCTAGCTTTGCTAATACCTATATCCATGATTTGCTGGGCGTTCTTTTCCCAGATAGTACATTTTTAAATGCCTTTGAAAGTGCTATTGTGGCTCCTTTGGTAGAAGAACCCTTGAAATTGTTGCCACTTGTTTTTGTTTTAGCTTTGATTCCTATACGAAAATTAAAATCTTTGTTTTTACTAGGCATTGCTTCTGGTTTGGGATTCCAAATGATTGAGGATATTGGTTATATCCGTACAGATTTGCCAGAGGGATTTGACTTTACTATTTCGAGAATTTTAGAGCGTATCATCTCAGGAATTGCCTCTCACTGGACTTTTTCAGGTCTGGCTGTAGTAGGTGTTTACTTACTTTACAGAGCTTATAAAGGACAGAAGGTTGGCAAAAAACAGGGGCTTATTTTCCTGGCTTTAGCCTTGGGAACTCACTTCTTATTTAACTCTCCTTTTGTAGAATTAGAGACAGAGTTGCCTTTAGCAATTCCATTGGTTACGGCTATTGCTCTCTATGGTTTTTATCAGGCTTATCGCTTTGTTGAGAAGAACGATGAGATAATGAACTAGAATATTTTTCAAAAGAATGATGCAAGGGTACAAATATGGTGCCCTTCTTTTATTTTTGATTGAAAAATAGTGTAAAAAGCGCTACAATGGTAGATGGAAAAATCTTGTGAAAAGCACAAGCGATACATATATACCGGAGGAAATCATGTCTTTTTCTGATTTAAAGCTGTTTGCCCTTTCTTCTAATAAAGAATTGGCAGAACGTGTGGCGCAGGAGATTGGGATAGAGTTGGGGAAATCAAGTGTTCGCCAATTTTCAGATGGAGAGATTCAGGTCAACATCGAAGAATCAATCCGTGGGAAACACGTCTTTATCCTACAATCAACTAGCTCGCCTGTAAATGACAATCTGCTTGAAATTTTGATTATGGTAGATGCTTTGAAGCGTGCGAGTGCAGAATCTGTCAATGTTGTCATGCCTTACTATGGGTATGCACGTCAGGATAGAAAGGCGAGAGCGCGTGAGCCAATCACTTCAAAACTTGTCGCAAATATGCTTGAAGTAGCTGGAGTGGATCGTTTGTTGACCATCGACTTGCATGCTGCGCAGATTCAAGGATTCTTTGATATTCCTGTGGATCATTTGATGGGAGCTCCTCTGATTGCGGATTATTTTGAGCGTCGTGGCATGGTTGGTTCTGACTATGTGGTTGTCAGTCCAGACCATGGAGGGGTGACTCGTGCCCGTAAGTTGGCAGAATTTTTGAAAACATCTATCGCTATCATTGACAAACGTCGTAGCGTTGATAAGATGAATACCAGTGAAGTCATGAACATCATCGGTAAGGTCGAAGGCAAGACTTGTATCTTGATTGATGATATGATTGATACTGCTGGAACGATTTGTCATGCGGCAGATGCCCTTGCGGAAGCTGGTGCTGTTGAAGTCTATGCAAGCTGTACTCACCCAGTTCTTTCTGGTCCTGCTATGGACAATATCCAAAAATCAGCTATTAAGAAATTGGTTGTTTTGGATACCATCTATCTGCCAGAAGAGCGTTTGATTGATAAGATTGAGCAGATTTCAATCGCTCATCTCTTGGGGGATGCTATCGTCCGTATCCATGAAAAACGCCCACTTTCTCCACTTTTTGGTATTGAGAAAAAGATTTAATAATCAAGCCTGAGATAATTCTCAGGTTTTTTTCGTCTCTTTTCCGAATAAATAGATAGTAACAGTGAATCTAGGAAACCTAGATTTAAAACTGTGGTATAATAAAAGGAGGAAAAGGATGATTCTAAGACATCCGGGCATCAGCCCAACCAATGATTTGGTTGCTAAGAAAATTTTCAGCAATCCAGAAATCACTTGTCAATTTATTCGCGATATGCTGGACTTGCCAGCCAAAAATGTGACCATTTTGGAGGGAAGTAATATTCATGTCTTACCTTCCATGCCCTATTCAGCGCAAGATTTCTATACAAGTATTGATGTCTTGGCGGAGTTGGACAATGGCACTCAAGTAATTATTGAGATTCAGGTTCATCATCAGAATTTTTTCATCAATCGCCTGTGGGCTTACCTGTGCAGTCAGGTCAATCAAAATCTAGAAAAAATTCGCCAGCAAGAAGGCAATACTCATCAAAGTTACAAACACATCGCACCAGTATACGCAATCGCAATTGTGGACAGCAACTACTTCTCAGATGATTTGGCTTTTCATAGCTTTAGTATGCGAGAAGACACGACAGGTGAGGTCTTAACCATCACCAATAACGGTCAAGAAAACCATCTGGTTAAGATGGCATTCTTGGAATTAAAAAAATACAGAGAAACCAGCAAAGATAGCATTCGCAAACCATGGTTGGAGTTTTTCGGGAATAAACCCTTTACCCAGCAACCTGAGCGAGCCATCAGTCAGGCAGACCAACTGCTGGACTATAAGAGCTGGTCTGAGGAGGACAGGAAAATGTTTAGTCAACTACGTATGCGCGAAGAACAAGCCTTGTTAGCACAGGACTATGCCTTGGAAACTGCTAGGGCCGAAGGTATTGAAAAAGGCTTAGAACGTGGTCGTGCAGAAGGTATTGAACAAGGTTTAGAGCGTGGGAAAGCTGAAGGAAGTTTCGCTATGTTAGCAAATCTAGTCCGTCAAGGTATTCTGACACCTGAGGTTGCGAGTCAACAATTGGGTATGACGGTTGCTGAGTTTGAAGCTTTATTATGAGTTCAATCTTTATCTTTATATAGTAGAAAGTTTATGAAATGGCAAGTTTTAGTTGAATACTTGCCGTTTTTACTTGACTTTTATGAGGGTTTATAAGATAATACCAAGGAAGTGAGTTCTATCCAACTGTCTATGTGGATTAGATATGAATGATTTTACTCAAGGATGATCAGTTTGTGAGATTTTCACTCAAAAATACAATATTTGACGGGTATTTTTCTCACAAAGATGTTTTTTCACCTTTTTTTGAAAAAATAGGTAAAAACTTTAAAAACTAGAAGAAAACCCTTGACAAATCCTGCAAATATTTATATACTGTATGGTAGTAAGATAGTCTTACGAAAAATATATAATGAAAAACAAAGGAGATAAAACGATGAAAAAAGTTTTATTGACAAGCGCAGTCGCTCTTGCAGCATTTGGTGCTGTTCAAGCTGTTTCAGCTAATGATCTTAGCACTTCTGCTGGTGCTACTAATGGTGGTACAGTATATGGTAAAGTAGATCCTAGAACTGGTAAAATTGTAGGTAACGCATATAGTGCAAATGAACACCCTTCATTCCACCATGCAGTGCCAGATGCTGACCAATACAAACCAGCTGAACCAGCTACAAATCCATATGATGTTGTTAAGGATAAAGATGGAAAAGTTATTAAAGCAGTAAAATTTGGTAACGGTTCACATGTACGTTTCCATGTTCGTGATATCAAAGGTAATGCAGTAGCAGGTGTTAAAGTTGATGTTATGATTTGGGCAAACAAAGCTGACTACTTGAACTACGCTAAAGCAAACGTTGTTTCTGCTGAGTCTGATGCGGCAGGTGATGTTGAACTTGCAGTAGCAAATGGCGGATTGGTTCAATACCGTGTTGCTTATGTACCAAAAGGGTATGTTGTAAAAGGTATTGAGTCAAATAGTGGACTTTACACAGTAAATAAAACTTCAAACGGTGCGGAAATCGGTAGCGTCGCAGAAGGAACATTTGTGTATAGTGGTTCTGCTGATTTAGACCAAGATGGAAAAGCTGATATGTTCACAAACGCAAACGTTGATTTGGTTCTTGAAAAAACTGACTCATACAACGTTATGAAAGACCAATGGGTACAAGAAGAAGCTGGATGGAAATACTACGCTTCTAACAAAGCTGTTACAGGTTGGAAACAAGTTGACGGTAAATGGTACTTCTTTAACGCTGAAGGCGTAATGCAAAAATGGTGGGTTAAAGATGGAAACACTTGGTACTACCTAAACGGATCAGGCGCTATGCAAACTGGTTGGTTGCAAGACGGTGGTAAATGGTACTACCTTGAAAACTCAGGTGCTATGAAAGCTAGTCAATGGTTTGAAGTTTCTGGTAAATGGTACTATGTTGACGGTTCAGGTGCCCTTGCAGTTAACACTACTGTAGGTGGATACACTGTTAACGGAAACGGTGAATGGGTTAAATAATCTAATTCAATAAAAAGTAGGAGAAATCTCCTACTTTTTATTTTTACCATAAAAATCCAGTTTTTCTTAGAATTTTTTTAAAAAATAAGATACAATAAAAATAGGCATAATACCTAAATTTAAAAAAATGGAGAATGTTCACATGAAAAATAAAAAAGCTTTAGCACTAGCTCTAGCTAGTGTAACAATGACGGGTGCTGCTGCTTTAACTACTTACTCAGCAATTACTGCTCCTTCTGTACATGCAGAAGAACTTGTTCGTAAAACAGAATGGATAACTGTTGCTAATGATAGTGCCCGTACTCGTACAACTGTCTATTTTGAAGCAGGAGATCAAAAAATTGACAAGCATAAGTACATAGATAAATATGAATATCAAAGTACTTATGTAGAAGGTGGAGTACGTTACTATGTATTTGTATTAAAGGGAACAAAGCTTGCTGAATTGGAAAATGATCCTAATACAGCGTCAGCGGATTTGAATAAACAAGGTTATAAATCTACTGATAAAGGAAATAGCTGGCGTGAAGTATCGGGTAATCGCTATTTCTACTCAAAAGGAAATCCAGTCAAAGGTTGGGCAATCATTGATAACAAAACATACTACTTCAATAGCGAAGGAGTTATGGCTCGTGGTATCATTGAAAATGAGTCTGAACGCTACTATCTAGATAATCAAGGTGTGAAGAGAACTGGTTTTATCAAAGTAGGTGAAAAGACTTATTACTTTGATGGAAATGGTGTCCGTAAGACAGAAGTTGTAACAGATAATGATAAAACTTACTTTGTAAAAGATGGTGTTGTTACAAACGGAGTTCATAAAGTTGGTACAAAATGGTACTTCTTTACTGCAGATGGTAAAGCGCAATCTGGTATTGTAAAAGATAGTGATGGTAAATGGTATTACATCACTGCAGAAGGTGAGCGTAAGACAGGTCTCATCAAAGGCGCTGGCGACAAGTATTACTATGTCACTGAAGAAGGTGAACGTAAGTTCGGTGAAATCACTGTTGATGGAAAAACATACTTCTTGACAGATGATTCTAATACAAAAGCTGGTTGGAACAAAGTTGATAATCACTGGATTTATGTAAACAAAGAAGGTAAACGTCAAGTTGGATGGCTTAAAGATGGCGGTAAATGGTACTACTTTAATGCTGAAGGTGTGATGCAAAAATGGTGGATCAAAGATGGTAATAAATGGTATTATCTAAATGGTTCAGGTGAAATGCAAACCGGCTGGTTACAAGATGGCGGTACTTGGTATTACCTAAATAGCTCAGGTGCTATGGAAACTGGCTGGGCTAAAGTGGGTGGTACTTGGTACTACCTTAAAGGCTCAGGTGCTATGGTGACAGGTTGGTTCCAAGTTAGCGGTAAATGGTATTACTCATATCCATCAGGTGCTTTGGCTGTGAATACAACCATCGATGGTTACACAGTAAACGCTAATGGTGAGTGGGTGTAGTTTGAATTAGTTTATGTCACTAGGAGATTTTTAGCTTAGTTTTTTATAGCAGATACTTACTAAGATAATACTGCAGTTAAATAATTAGTATCTCTAGGCGCTCTTCCATTTGTGAAATGTAAAATCCAATTAGTTAAGAGATATGAAAGAGAAGGATTTTTTGCCTTCTCTTTTGAGTTTGGGATGAATTTGAATTGTCTCGGGTAAATGAAAGAAGTGAACAGGATAATATTTCAGTCCTGTTCACTTTTATGTTATTAGTGATTATATTGTTTTACAAGAACTCTTCAAACTCATAGACAGTCATGCCTAGCTGCTGACTCGCAACCTCCGAAGTCAGAAGACCTTGGCGAACCATATCTAGGAAGGCAAAAATTTTCCCTTCTTTCCTTCCTTCAACTTTTCCACGTTCTAAGCCTTGTTCAATCCCTTTTGCGCGACCACGTTCTAAACCTTGTTCAATCCCTTCTGCACGACCACGCTCTAAACCTTTCTCCTCAGCTTGTTCCAAGGCATAGTCATGAGCCAATAATGCTTGTTCTTCACGCATCCGTAGTTGACTAAACATCTTTCTGTCCTCCTCAGACCAGCTCTTATAGTCCAGCAGTTGGTCTGCCTGGCTTATGGCTTATTCCCAAAAAACTCCAACCACGGCTTGCGAACGCTATCCTTGCTGGTTTCTCTGTATTTTCTTAATTCTAAGAATGCCATCTTGACTAGATGGTTTTCTTGACCGTTAGTGCTGGTTTTACAACAACGCCTCAAACTCAGCGACGCTCATGCCCAATTGCTCACTTGCAACCTCAACGGTTAAAAGATGTTGGCGAACCATATCTAAAAAAGCAAGCAGTTTTCCACGTTCAATACCTTTTTCTTCGGCTTGTTCCAAGGCATAATCCTGAGCCAATAATGCCTGTTCCTCACGCCTGCGTTGTTCACTAAACATCTTCCTGTCCTCCTCAGACCAGCTCTTGTAGTCCAGCAGTTGGTCTGCTTGGCTGATGGCTCGCTCGGGGCGCTGGGTAAAGGGTTTGTTCCCGAAAAACTCCAACCATGGCTTGCGAACGCTATCCTTGCTGGTTTCTCTGTATTTTTTTAATTCCAAGAACGCCATCTTAACCAAATGGTTTTCTTGTCCATTATTGGTTATGGTTAAAATCTCACCTGTCGTATCCTCTCGCATACTAAAACTGTGAAAGGCTAAGTCATCTGAGAAGTAGTTGCTATCCACGATAGCTATAGCATAAACGGGTGCAATGTGTTTGTAACTCTGGTGTGTATCACCTTCACGTTGGCGAATTTTTTCTAAGTTTTGATTGACCTGACTACATAGATAAGCCCATAGGCGATTGATGAAAAAATTCTGATGATGTACCTGAATCTCAATGATTACTTGTGTCCCATTATCCAACTCCGCCAAGACATCTATACTGGTATAGAAATCCTGAGCCGAGTATGGCATGGAAGGCAAGACATGAATATTGCTTCCCTCCAAAATAGTTACATTTTTGGTTGGTAAGTCCAACATATCGCGGATAAATTGACAAGTGATTTCTGGGTTGCTAAAGATTTTCTTAGCAACCAAATCATTGGTTGGGCTGATGCCCGGATGACGTAATGCCATACTTTCTCTCCTTTCATTATAGCACATTTTTAAATATAGGTTTACTAGATTTGATGCTTCTATCTATTTATTCGGAAAAAGTATGAAAAATACTTGGTCTGGCTCTTCCCAATGGTATTTTTTGGTGCTTTCCTTTATAATGGGTGTATGGATAAGAAAAAATTATTATTGATTGATGGGTCTTCTGTTGCTTTTCGGGCGTTTTTTGCGCTGTATCAGCAGTTGGACCGTTTTAAGAATGCAGCTGGCTTGCATACCAATGCGATTTACGGTTTCCAGTTGATGTTGAGCCATTTGTTGGAACGGGTTGAGCCGAGTCATGTTTTGGTGGCTTTTGATGCGGGAAAGACGACCTTCCGTACAGAGATGTATGCGGACTATAAGGGTGGTCGAGCTAAGACTCCTGATGAGTTTCGTGAGCAATTTCCTTTTATTCGTGAATTGCTGGATCATATGGGGATTCGTCATTATGAGTTGGCTCAGTATGAGGCGGACGACATCATTGGGACGCTGGATAAGCTAGCAGAACAGGATGGTTTTGATATTACCATTGTCAGTGGGGACAAGGATTTGATTCAGCTGACGGATGAGCATACGGTGGTTGAAATTTCCAAGAAAGGTGTGGCTGAGTTTGAGGCCTTTACGCCAGAATATCTTATGGAAAAGATGGGCATTACACCGACGCAGTTTATCGATCTCAAGGCGCTCATGGGTGATAAGTCGGATAATATCCCTGGAGTAACCAAAATCGGTGAAAAGACGGGTATTAAGCTCTTGCTGGAGCATGGTTCGCTCGAGGGGATTTATGAAAATATTGATGGAATGAAGGCTTCTAAGATGAAGGAAAATCTCATCAATGATAAGGAACAGGCCTTTTTGTCTAAAACACTAGCGACTATTGATACTAAGGCACCGGTTGAGATTGGTTTGGAGGATTTGGTCTATAGTGGTCCAGATGTGGAAAATCTCGGGAAATTCTACGATGAGATGGGCTTCAAACAGCTCAAGCAGGCTTTAAATGTATCGTCAGCTGATGTAGCTGAGAGCTTGGACTTTACTATCGTTGATCAAGTCAGTCAAGATATGCTGAGTGAGGAGTCTATCTTCCACTTTGAGCTTTTTGGTGAGAATTACCATATGGATGATTTGGTTGGTTTTGCCTGGTCTTGTGGGGATAAGCTCTATGCTACAGACAAGCTTGAGCTTTTGCAAGAGCCGATTTTCAAGGACTTTTTAGAAAAAACACCTCTGAGAGTTTATGATTTTAAAAAAGCTAAAGTGCTCTTGCATCGTTTTGGTGTGGATTTGCAGTCGCCTGCTTTTGATAGCCGTTTGGCTAAATACCTTCTTTCGACTGTGGAGGACAATGAAATTGCGACTATTGCTAGTCTTTATGGTCAGACTTACTTGGTTGATGATGAAACTTTCTACGGTAAGGGTGTTAAAAAGGCCCTTCCTGAACGTGAGAAATTCTTGGAACACTTGGCTTGTAAGCTTGCTGTTTTAGTCGAAACAGAGCCTATTTTGCTTGAAAAACTCAGTGAAAATGGGCAATTAGAGCTTCTTTATGATATAGAGCAACCTCTAGCCTTTGTCCTTGCCAAGATGGAAATTGCTGGGATTAGGGTCAAGAAAGAGACCTTGCTTGAGATGCAGGCTGAAAATGAGCTTGTCATTGAAAAACTCACTCAAGAGATTTACGAACTGGCTGGTGAGGAGTTTAATATCAACTCGCCTAAGCAGTTGGGCGTGCTTCTCTTTGAAAAATTGGAGCTACCTCTAGAATACACTAAGAAAACCAAGACAGGTTATTCGACAGCGGTGGATGTGTTGGAGCGTCTAGCTCCTATTGCACCGATTGTTAAGAAAATCCTGGATTACCGTCAAATTGCTAAGATTCAATCCACTTATGTGATTGGCTTGCAGGACTGGATTTTAGCTGATGGAAAGATTCATACTCGCTATGTGCAGGATTTAACCCAAACAGGTCGTCTGTCTAGTGTGGATCCAAACTTGCAAAATATTCCTGTGCGTTTGGAACAAGGGCGTCTCATTCGGAAAGCTTTTGTACCTGAGTGGGAGGATAGTGTCCTGCTTAGTTCGGACTATTCACAGATTGAATTGCGCGTTTTGGCACATATCTCTAAAGATGAACACTTGATCAAGGCCTTCCAAGAGGGGGCAGATATCCATACTTCGACAGCCATGCGGGTCTTTGGCATTGAGCGTCCTGAGGATGTGACTGCAAACGACCGTCGCAATGCCAAGGCGGTTAACTTTGGAGTGGTTTACGGGATTTCAGATTTTGGTTTGTCTAATAATTTGGGCATTAGCCGTAAGGAGGCCAAAGCCTACATTGATACCTACTTTGAACGCTTCCCAGGTATTAAAAACTACATGGATGAAGTGGTGCGTGAGGCGCGTGATAAGGGCTATGTGGAGACTCTCTTCAAGCGTCGTCGTGAGTTGCCAGATATCAATTCGCGAAACTTTAATATTCGTGGTTTTGCCGAGCGGACAGCTATCAACTCTCCTATCCAGGGTTCGGCAGCAGATATTCTCAAGATTGCCATGATTCAGCTGGATAAAGCCTTGGTTGCAGGTGGTTATCAGACTAAGATGCTTCTGCAGGTACACGATGAAATTGTCCTTGAAGTTCCTAAATCTGAATTGGCAGAGATGAAAAAATTGGTCAAACAAACCATGGAAGAAGCCATTCAACTCAGTGTTCCCCTCATCGCGGATGAGAATGAAGGGGCAACCTGGTACGAGGCTAAATAAAAAGGGAGCTAGTCTTCCTTTTTTGTAGTAGAATTATGCAAGCCTTTTCAAAATGTGCTATACTGATGAAAAAGGAGGATTTCTATGAGTCAAGAATTTATCAATCCAAGTGATGGCGTGATTCGTCAGTATCTCGCAACGAGTAAAACCCTTGCTGTTGTGGGTTTGTCAGACCGTGAGGAAACAACTAGCAATCGAGTGACCAAGGAAATGCAGGCCCGGGGTTATAAAATCATCCCAGTCAATCCCAAGGTAGCAGGTGGAGAAATCTTGGGTGAAAAGGCTTATGCTAGCCTAGCAGAGATTCCTTTTCCTGTAGATATTGTCAATGTTTACCGTCGCAGTGAGTTTTTGCCAGATGTGGCGCGTGATTTTCTCAAGGCTGATGCTAAGATTTTTTGGGCGCAGCTAGGACTTGAAAATCTAGAAGCGGAAGAGATCTTGCGTGCTGGTGGATGTGATGATATCGTGATGAATCGTTGCATCAAGAGAGAACATACTCGCTTGATTAAGGAAGCATAAGAAAAAGGTAGCTGGTGGGCTACCTTTTGTGTTATACTCAATGAAAATCAAAGAGCAGACTAGGAAACTAGCCGCAGGTTGCTCAAAACACAGTTTTGAGGTTGTAGATAAGACTGACGAAGTCAGTCACATATATACAGCAAGGCGACGTTGACGTGGTTTGAAGAGATTTTCGAAGAGTGTTAGAAAATGCCGATAAGGGTCTGCATACCAAGACTGGTGAGGATGATGGCAATCCAGCATATGGCTCCAAGAAGAATGGATTTTCCGCTGGATTTGACCATAGCTACTAGATTGGTTTTGAGTCCGATAGCACTCATGGCCATGATAATGAGGAATTTGGAGAGTTGTTTGAGAGGGGTAAAGAAACTATTGGACACACCGAGAGAGGTCAGGAGGGTAGTTAGGAGAGATGCAAGGATAAAGTAAAGGATAAAAAGTGGGAATACTTTTTTCAGTTGAAAGCCTTGCTTATTTTTTTGCTCGCGACTTTGCCAGTAGGAGAGAAAGAGAGTGATGGGGATGATAGCCAGTGTCCGCGTAAGTTTGACAATGGTTGCGGATTCGAGGGTATTACTTTGGTAAAGGCTGTCCCAGGCGCTGGCTGTGGCGGTTACAGAGGAAGTATCATTAACGGCTGTTCCTGCAAAGAGGGCGAAGCCGTCATTGGATAGATGAAGCCAGGTGCCGAGGGTTGGAAAGATGAGCGCAGCCAAGACATTGAAGAAAAAGATAACGGAAATGGATTGGGCTACTTCCTTTTCCTTGGCATGGATAACGGGCGCTGTCGCAGCAATGGCAGAACCACCACAGATTGAAGAACCTACTCCAACCAAGGTAGCCAGTTTTGTATCCAGTGCAAAGAAGCGCTGGAAGAAGTAGGCAATAATCAGAGCTATTGAGATAGTGGACAGGATGACAGGGAGTGAAGATTGGCCAACTGCGAAGACCTGCGAGATATTGAGACCAAAACCAAGCAAGACAACGGCATATTGGAGCAATTTTTTAGAACTAAAGGTCAACCCAGCATCCAGTTGTTTATAGGACGAGAGAAAGGGATGTAGGAGCATGCCTATGAAAATGGCAAAAACGGGCGCGCCAATGACAGGGAAGAATCCTCCTAAGTACCAAGATACGATAGAAATGAGAAGGCAGGCCAAGATACCTGCTCCATTTTTTGATAGAAATGACATAAAAACCTCCAAATAGAATCTGTTACCATTATAGACCTGTAAACAGGAAAAGTAAAATAGAAAGTAGGTCCTAACAATTATTTGACAAGTAGTGCTAATTATGTAATAATAATCTTACAAGAACTGTAACGAAGTCTTGGCAAAAAGAAATACCAGAGCTCCACCTCTGGTATTTCTTTTTGTCCAGTTACATTAAAACTAAACTCAGGTTATATTTTTTTGTCGCGCTTATCTAACCACTTTCTGACTATCCACTCAGAAATGATATTACCGGTAATAGTAATCAGTAATGGTGCTAGAATAACTGTAACGAAGATTAGCAAAAACTCACCTCCAAACTAAGTTCGTTAGTGGAGTTGCGACAAATCCATTTTAACATACTTCAATTTGTTATGTTAGCGTTATTCTATCATGTATTTTTGCGGTCGGGGGGCTTTTATAGTATAATAGAGATACGTTTTGAAAGTAGGAGGTATCTATGGACTTAACTAAGCGCTTTAATAAACAGTTAGATAAGATTCAAGTTTCGTTGATTCGTCAGTTTGACCAGGCTATTTCTGAGATTCCTGGGGTCTTACGTTTGACCTTGGGGGAACCTGATTTTACAACGCCAGATCATGTCAAGGAGGCGGCTAAGCGAGCGATTGACCAGAACCAATCCTACTATACAGGGATGAGTGGTCTGCTGACCTTACGTCAGGCAGCTAGTGACTTTGTTAAGGAAAAGTACCAACTGGACTATGCTCCTGAAAATGAAATCTTGGTTACAATTGGGGCGACAGAAGCCTTATCTGCTACTTTGACAGCTATTTTAGAAGAGGGAGACAAGGTGCTCTTGCCAGCTCCTGCTTATCCAGGTTATGAACCGATTGTCAATCTAGTTGGGGCAGAGGTTGTCGAGATTGACACGACTGAAAATGGTTTTGTCTTGACTCCTGAGATGTTGGAGAAGGCTATTTTGGAGCAAGGTGACAAGCTCAAGGCGGTTATTCTCAACTATCCAGCCAATCCGACAGGAATTACCTACAGTCGGGAGCAGTTGGAAGCTTTGGCAGACGTTTTACGCAAGTACGAAATTTTCGTTGTCTGTGATGAGGTCTACTCAGAATTGACCTATACAGGGGAAGCCCATGTGTCTCTAGGAACGATGTTGAGAGACCAGGCTATCATTATCAATGGTTTGTCTAAATCGCATGCTATGACAGGTTGGCGTTTGGGCTTGATTTTTGCTCCTGCGGTCTTCACAGCCCAGTTAATCAAGAGTCACCAGTACTTGGTCACTGCCGCAAATACCATGGCGCAACATGCTGCGGTAGAAGCCTTGACAGCTGGTAAAAACGATGCGGAGCCTATGAAGAAGGAATACATCCAGCGTCGGGACTATATTATCGAGAAAATGACTGCTCTTGGTTTTGAGATTATCAAACCAGACGGTGCCTTCTATATCTTTGCTAAGATTCCAGACGGCTACAATCAAGATTCCTTTGCTTTTCTGAAAGATTTTGCTCAGAAGAAGGCCGTTGCCTTTATCCCTGGTGCTGCCTTTGGGCGTTACGGGGAAGGATATGTTCGTCTGTCTTATGCGGCCAGCATGGGGACTATCACAGAAGCCATGAAACGACTTGAGGAGTACATGAGAGAAGCATGATTCAGTCTATCACGAGTCAAGGTTTGGTGCTCTACAATCGTAACTTTCGTGAGGATGACAAGTTAGTTAAGATTTTTACAGAGCAGGCTGGCAAGCGCATGTTTTTCGTTAAACATGCTGGCCAGTCCAAACTGGCGTCGGTTATTCAGCCCTTAGTGCTGGCACGATTTCTCTTGCGAATCAATGATGACGGACTCAGTTACATTGAGGACTATCACGAGGTGATGACCTTTCCCAAGATTAATAGCGATCTCTTTGTCATGGCCTATGCGACCTATGTGGCGGCTCTTGCAGATGCTAGTTTGCAGGATAATCAGCAGGATGCTCCCTTGTTTGCTTTTTTGCAAAAGACTTTGGAATTGATGGAAGCTGGCTTGGATTATCAAGTTTTGACTACTATTTTTGAAATTCAAATCTTGACTCGATTTGGAATCAGCCTCAATTTTAATGAGTGTGTCTTTTGCCATAGGGTTGGCCAGGCTTTTGACTTTTCTTTCAAATATGGAGCCTGTCTTTGCCCAGAGCATTATCATGAGGATGAGAAACGATGTCATCTGAATCCCAATATCCCTTATCTGCTCAATCAATTTCAAGCTATCGATTTTGAGACCTTGGAGACCATTTCGCTCAAGACTGAAATCAAGCAAGAGCTACGCCAATTTATGGATCAACTCTACGAAGAGTACGTTGGGATTCACCTAAAATCAAAGAAATTTATTGATTCCCTAGCAGACTGGGGACAATTACTAAAAGAGGAAAAGAAATGAAAAAAATCGCAGTAGATGCCATGGGGGGCGATTACGCACCTCAGGCCATCGTTGAGGGTATCAATCAAGCCCTAGCTGACTTTTCAGATATCGAGGTTCAACTCTACGGAGATGAAGCTAAAATCAAGCAATATCTGACAGCGACAGAGCGCGTCAGAATTATCCATACGGATGAGAAGATTGATTCAGACGATGAACCTGCTAGAGCTATTCGGAAGAAGAAAAATGCCAGTATGGTATTGGCAGCCAAGGCTGTCAAAGAGGGTGAAGCAGACGCTGTTCTCTCGGCTGGGAATACAGGTGCTTTGTTGGCGGCTGGATTCTTCATCGTAGGTCGTATCAAGAACATCGATCGACCAGGTCTTATGTCGACTTTGCCGACTGTAGATGGGAAAGGTTTTGACATGCTAGACCTCGGAGCTAATGCAGAAAATACAGCCCAGCACCTCCATCAATATGCGGTTCTAGGTTCCTTCTATGCTAAAAATGTTCGTGGAATTGCGCAACCACGTGTTGGCTTGCTCAATAACGGAACAGAGAGTAGTAAGGGAGACCCACTTCGTAAGGAAACCTATGAATTACTAGTGGCTGATGAAAGTTTAAACTTTATCGGAAACGTGGAAGCGCGTGATTTGATGAATGGCGTTGCAGATGTTGTTGTGGCAGATGGTTTCACGGGAAACGCTGTGCTCAAATCCATTGAAGGGACAGCCATGGGAATCATGGGCTTGCTCAAGACAGCTATTACAGGTGGTGGTCTTCGAGCGAAACTAGGCGCACTACTTCTCAAGAATAGCCTCAGAGGTTTGAAAAAACAGCTCAACTACTCAGATGTTGGTGGAGCAGTCTTGTTTGGTGTCAAGGCACCTGTTGTCAAGACTCATGGCTCAAGCGATGCCAAGGCTGTTTATAGTACAATCCGCCAGATTCGTACCATGCTAGAAACAGACGTAGTTGCCCAGACTGCGCGTGAATTTTCAGGAGAATAAAAGAGATGACAGAAAAAGAAATTTTTGACCGTATTGTGACCATTATCCAAGAGCGACAGGGAGAGGACTTTGTCGTAACAGAATCCTTGAGTCTGAAAGACGACTTGGATGCTGACTCAGTTGACTTGATGGAGTTTATCTTGACTCTGGAAGATGAATTTAATATCGAAATCAGTGATGAGGAAATTGATCAACTCCAAAGTGTAGGGGATGTTATCAAGATCATTCAAGCAAAATAAAGATAAGAAGTTCCAAGGCATTTGCTTTGGAATTTTTTATTTGGCTTAATACTCTTCGAAAATCTCTTCAAACCACGTCAGCTCTATCTGCCACCTCAAAACAGTGTTTTGAGCAACCTGCGGCTAGCTTCCTAGTTTGCTCTTTGATTTTCATTGAGTATAAGTGACCGTTTAGGAACAGATTTAGTCTTTCTAGGGACAGGAGAAATCTGAGGAGAAATAAGGGATATAATAGAGTCAGAAAAAATCAATCTCCAAAAAGGAGAAAAAAGAAAGGATTTTTATAGAGTTGTATCAATACGGTATTACTCAAAATACAATTCGTAGATATTGGTAATATTGTCTAATTTTTCACAATATTATTGACTTTGACTATGAAAAGTATTAGAATATAGCTAAATAAAGAGGTAAGTCCTCTTATAGCTATTCAATAAAGGAGGAAATGGCTATGAAAAAATCTAAACTACTTACTCTTGGTTTGCTTGCAGGTGCTGGTCTGCTTTTGTCTATCAACCAAGCACAGGCTGCAGATACTTGGGTTAAAAATGGTGCTGACTGGAATCTTTCACAAGATGGTAGTCTCGCTAAGGATAAATGGGTACAAAATGCTGGCTCATGGTATCACTTCGACAGCACTGGTAAAATGCAGACAGGCTGGCTCAAAGACGGCAATACTTGGTATTCTCTAGCAGATAGTGGTGCTATGCGCACTGGCTGGTACAAGGAAGGTAGCACATGGTACTCACTAGCAGATAGTGGTGCCATGCGTACAGGTTGGTACAAAGAAGGATCTACATGGTATTACCTCAAAGACGGTGGCGCTATGGCAACAGGATGGGCGACTGCAAATGGTAAATGGTCTTACTTTGAAAGATCAGGTGCTATGGTTGCAGATAGAGCTGTTCCAGCCAGTGATGGGGAAAGTTATGTCATTGGTAAGGATGGCTATCTAGCAAATAGAAAAGATGCTGGATACAATATTCATGATATTGTCAAACTTGGAGATGGGCAAGAATATTTGCTAAATGCTAAAGGTGACGATGTTATTATTGAAAAAAACACTTGGTATATCAAGCCTGAAATCAAGAAGTTTTCTGACAAATATGGGGATGAGGTTGCAAATACTACCTTAGCTTTAGTGGATAATAAAGAAGAAGGACAAGAAATTGATTCTAAGGCGGTTGTACAGAACTTCCAAAACTTACCAAATCGCTACTACTTTGATGAAAATGGATATCGTGTGGTTAATATCCCAGCAATGACAACCTATTCAGAAATCAAAAAAGTTGGCAATGATGTCTATTTAGAAAATCCAGGTGTACGACTTCGTCTTGGGGCTACCCACTTTACAATCAATAACAATAAATTATACTATTTAGAAAATGAGCAAGGTAAGCTCAAAACAGGTTACTTTGTATTAATTGATGATGGTATGGCTACAACCCACTATCACATCCTAGCCTATGCGGATCAATCTGGTGAGATTCTTAAGATGAAACGTTTGCCATCGGGAGTTTCAGATTATCTGGATAAAGAAATCGATGGTTTATACGGTGAAAAAATTAAGATTGAATCTCCACACTCAAACGAATATTATAAAGTGGTTGTGGTTAAATAAAAATAACATCTTCACAACTAATCGTTAACGCTCTAACCAATATACCATTTCCAGGAGGCTTTAGATTTCTTGTATTTTAAAAGGAAGCTAAAGCCTTTTGTAGATGGATCAGGGGATAGAGTTATCTATAAAATAATGAAAAGGAGTCTGTCATGGAAATGAAAAATACATTTGAAGAATTGAAACAATTTGAAGAATTAACTCCAGAGGTTTTGGAGGAAATGAATGGTGGAGGGATTTTTGAAGATACCGTAAAATGGTGCGATAAATTATTTAGTACGGGTAGACACTTTGCTTAAATTCACAGTATTCGTTAGAGATTAGATTTATTTATGATTATTTTAGAATTCTTAGTTTCTGTGCTATATATACTGTTGGTAGTCGTTTCAACCATGATGCCTACTATTTATTTGGGTGCTCAAATTTCCCCAGAATTTTATAAAAAACGTTATTGGGTCCTTGTATTTTTAATTAGTTTATCTGCTCGTCAAACATTTGGAGAATTATTCCATATAGGAATCATTCTCTTCTTTTACTGTGTTTTTTTATTAGAATTGCATAAAAGAAAAGGGGAAGCTTTTTTTCTTTCTCTGTATCTTTTTCTCTTCTTTCAGAGTATTCGTTATTTATTTTTGACAATTTGGATTCGTGTATTATCCGGTGAGCCTTGTTGTTTTGTAGATTCGTTTTCCACCTTATATAGATCTGTATTTGATTTATTATCAATATTTCTATGTTGTAAAATAATGAAGCGTTGGTCTTTGGATTTGGATTTATTCTTTTCAGATGCTTTCAAAACCCACTATCGTAAGAGTTTTTTCATTATCCTACCTCTGACTGTATTTAGGATATTCTCTTCGTTTATGACCAATATAAATAGTTCTTTCTATGTTCGTTTTGACACGACCATTTCTCTCTTGATTTTCATTCTCTTTTTCTCTTGGCTCTTTTACATCAAGCATTTGGAGCAGGTTTATCGTGATGAGCAAACCATTCAGAGACAGGAAGAAGAAAATCGTTCCTTGCAAGGAATGGTGGATAAGCTGGGTCATCTCTATGATGAAGTGCGAGGTTTCCGTCATGATTTTGCGGGAATTGTCGCTAGCATGGAGCCTGCCATAGCTAATCAAGACATGGCTGAGGTATCTACCATTTATCAAGATGTCTTTCTAAAGACCAATGAAAAGCTGAGGAAGGCAGATTACACAGCTTTTAATCTTCACAATATCCATGATATAGCCATTCGTAATACCTTGGCAAAAGCCATGATTGTGGCAGATAATCAAGGAATTCATTTTAGTTTGGAGACGGTTGGGGTTGTCGAAGAGCTGGATTTGCCGATGTTGGAGGCTATCCGTATCCTCTCTATCCTCACGACAAATGCCTTAGAGGCAGCCAGTGAGGCTGAAAATCCGCAGATTCGGGTTGCTTTGTTGGCAGGCGATAGGAGTGTTCGTTTTATCATTGAAAACACTCGTAAGAAAGAAGAACTGAATCCCAGTATTCTCAGTCAAAAGGGTTATTCGACCAAGGGAAACCACAGTGGACTGGGTTTAGCGACCTTGGAGGATATGGTTTTTCATTATGATTTAAACTTAGATACCCAGCTAGGAGAGACGACTTTTAGACAAGATTTAGAATTGCCATTTAAGGATGAGAAACGAGGGGGAGAGGAATGAGAATTTTAGTTTTGGAAGACGATAGAGTCCAGCAGGGGCGTATAGAGCAAACTTTACTAGATATCGGTCGCTCTCGCAATTTGAGATTGGAAATTGATATTGCCAAAAATTATGGAGATGTTGAAAAGTATTCTCAGTATTTTGACCATTACCAGCTCTATTTATTGGATTTAGAGATTGATGGAGAGCGTGAACGGGGCTTTCAGGTTGCTCAACAGGTTCGGGAGCAGGATCCCTTTACAAGCATTGTCTTTGTGTCTACACACTCGGAGGTCTTGCCTCTAGCTTTTCGCTACCACTTGTCTGCCTTGGATTTTATTTCCAAGGATCAGTCTGAGGAGGATTACCGTTATCAGCTGGAGCGCTGTTTGGACTATGTATTAGCAGTGGATAAGAGGGAAAATATGTGTCTCTTCACCTATAGTTTTGAGGGAAGACGGGGCTTTACTCTGCCCTACCATGAGATTTTAGCCTTTGAAACCTCAGTGGAATCCCATCGTATCAAGGTCTATTATGCTAATCATTCTATCAAGACCATTTATGGCAGTCTCAAGGATATCGCTGCCAAGGCTGAAAAAGATTACTTTGTCTATGCCAATCGCAATACTTTAGTCAGTTTACAGGCCATTGAAGAGATGACTGCCACAGAAGTGACCTTGTTAGAAGGCTTGCACTTCCCCGTATCACGAACAGCTAGAAGAACCCTTAAAAAACATCTCAATGTCTAATATCTGTTAGATTTGAATGAGTTTATCAATAAGAATATCGGAAAATTTCTGATATTCTTATTTTTTTGACTTCTTTTTCGAATAGATAAATAAGAGGAAAAGGAAAGGAGCCTAGTTCATGTTTATATCAATGTTCTACCCATGGTTCACTGAGTTATTTTTTAAATAAATTTAAATAGTTGTACATTTTCGAAATTTTTTTTCGAATAGATAAGTAAGAGGAAAAGAAAGGAGTTTGGTTTATGTTTATATCAATGTTCTACCCATGGTTCACTGAGTTATTTTTTAAATAAATTGACTTTAGTTGTACATTTTCGACTTATTTTTCGAATAAATAAGTGAGACGAAAAGGAAGGAGATTAGAAATGATTATTTCAGCTATTTATCCAACTTGGCTATTTAAGTGGCTTAGAGGATAAACATTAAACATTAAACATATAAAAACATATACAAATTGAGGAGAAAAAGATGACAAATTTTGACAAAATGGAACAGAACTTTGTAGCTCTTACAGAAGAAGAGTTGATGGATGTGGATGGGGGAATTGCACCAATTATTATTGGTGGCGTAGTTATTGGTTGGAAATTAATTGGAGGTGTAGCTGCGCTTGCTACAGTTTCAGCAGGTGCGGGCATAGCTGCAGGATATTATGCTAATCGACCATAATTTTGTAGATATATATGAAATTTGTTAAATTAATGTTGAAGATTTGGCCTGAGCTTATGGTATTACTTAGTTCAATATCTTATACAATTATCAGGTTGGTAGCTGATGTGAATAAGCTACCCTTACCTACATGGTTTGATGATTTTAATATACCAACAATTTCATTGTTTTTAATGGTATTCATTTTATTATATAGAAGTAAAGGAGAAAAGAATGGATAAATTTCAAGTAGTTGATGAGAAAGATTTGCAAGTAATTGAAGGAGGAATTGAACCTATTTCGATTATATTTGGCCTAAGTGCTATTGCATTTGGCGCATTTGGGGCTGGTTACACATTTGGTTCAGATTTGGCTCGCCGTGGGCGTTAGATAATGAACAGTCGCAACCTTAATCTCAATACATTGTTACCTAAACTAGCTACTATATTTCTTTTGTTGGGAATAACTCTTAATCTCGCGCTTCATGTGATTCGTACAGGTTCGTTAGTATCCTTTAATTGGCAATGGACTTTGGTTGGTTTGCTTTTCTCAGGATATTTTGGTATTTTTTGCAAAGATTTGTCAAAAAATAATCAAAACTATAAATGAAGAACATGAATCAAAAGTATTTTGTACATGTGAATGGCAGAGTTTTTCTGCTATTCTTGTCAGGCAAATAGGAGTCTTCTATGAAAACATTTTTATTAGGTTTTGCTGAGGGTTATTTTACCGTATCACTCATTATCTACATCACAACGTATTTGATTTTGAAAAATCCGATCAATACCCTATTTTATCCAGAAATTTACCCCGTTTTATTTGGGCTCTTTTATCTAGGCTATAAGGTCAATAAAAAGCGAGTAGAGTGAGCAGTTAAGAATGACTTGTTAGTCTGTGCTAAAATGACTAGAGTATAATCTCAGAATGCATCACATTGGAATTTAAAAGGAGTAACTATGAATCGTAATTTAGAACGGTGTTATCTATTCTAAACATGAATAGATCATACCATAGGTGGCTTAGAAATAGCAGGGACATTAGAAATTGAAGTAACTTTAAATAGGATGTCGTAAAGGTTACTATCAATGATTTATTTGTTCCAAGCTTGCCTAGGGTGACAGTAAAACATCAATTTCCTTTCATACCATATTTTTAGTAGGCAGGACATTTGTTCTGCCTATTTTTTGCCAAAAGTGCAGTTGAGGTGTTTATTTTTGAGGGATTACATGTATTTTTTGATAAAATATGATAAAATAGGTATAGAAATTAGGAAAGTTGAAGAAAAGAAATGAAGAAGATTTTAAAATATTTTTTAGTATTTGTTTTTCTATTTTTGATGAATATCTTCATCTTTAAGATACTAGCAACTCTGGGATTTCAGCTGACAATGAGTGAAAAGAGTTATATTGTACCACCGCTGTTTTCGATTATCGTTTTATATATGATTGACAAAAGAATTAGGAAGAAAAAGAAATAAATATATATTTTAGGTAGAACGTTTGTTCTGCCTATTTTTTTATCCCAAAAGTGCAGTTGGGAGGGAGATAGGCGCATTTGGGAAGGAAGTCCAGTATTTGTTTAGTGATTAGGGTAAGATAGTTGTTATCAGATGAGTTTATACTCTTCGAAAATCAAATTCAAACCACGTCAACGTCGCCTTGCCGTATATATGTGACTGACTTCGTCAGTCCTATCTACAACCTCAAAACAGTGTTTTGAGCAGCCTGCGGCTAGTTTCCTAGTTTGTTCTTTGATTTTCATTGAGTATTAGGGAAAAGGAGATGAATATGAAATTTGGGAAACGTCACTATCGTCCGCAGGTGGATCAGATGGACTGCGGTGTAGCTTCATTAGCCATGGTTTTTGGCTACTATGGTAGTTATTATTCTTTGGCTCACTTACGAGAATTGGCAAAGACGACCATGGATGGGACGACGGCCTTGGGCTTGGTCAAGGTGGCAGAGGAGATTGGTTTTGAGACGCGAGCAATTAAGGCGGATATGACGATCTTTGACTTGCCAGATTTGACTTTTCCTTTTGTTGCCCATGTGCTTAAGGAAGGGAAATTGCTCCACTACTATGTGGTGACTGGTCAGGATAAGGATAGCATTCATATTGCCGATCCAGATCCTGGGGTGAAATTGACCAAACTGCCACGTGAGCGTTTTGCGGAAGAATGGACAGGAGTGACTCTTTTTATGGCACCGAGTCCAGACTACAAGCCTCATAAGGATCAAAAGAATGGTTTGCTCTCTTTTATCCCTATATTAGTGAAGCAGCGTGGCTTGATTGCCAATATCGTTTTGGCAACACTCTTGGTAACCTTGATTAACATTGTGGGTTCTTATTATCTGCAGTCTATCATTGATACCTATGTGCCAGATCAGATGCGTTCGACGCTTGGGATTATTTCTATTGGGCTGGTGATTGTCTATATCCTCCAGCAAATCTTGTCTTACGCTCAGGAGTATCTCTTGCTTGTTTTGGGGCAACGCTTGTCGATTGACGTGATTTTGTCCTATATCAAGCATGTTTTTCACCTGCCTATGTCTTTCTTTGCGACACGCAGAACAGGGGAAATCGTGTCTCGTTTTACAGATGCTAACAGTATCATCGATGCGCTGGCTTCGACCATTCTTTCGATTTTCCTAGATGTGTCAACGGTTGTCATTATTTCCCTTGTTTTATTTTCACAAAATACCAATCTCTTTTTCATGACTTTATTGGCACTTCCTATCTATACAGTGATTATCTTTGCCTTTATGAAACCGTTTGAAAAGATGAATCGGGACACCATGGAAGCCAATGCGGTTCTGTCTTCTTCTATCATTGAGGACATCAACGGTATTGAGACTATCAAGTCTTTGACCAGTGAAAGTTCACGCTATCAAAAGATTGACAAGGAATTTGTGGATTATCTGAAAAAATCCTTTACCTATAGTCGAGCAGAGAGTCAGCAAAAGGCTCTGAAAAAAATTGCCCATCTCTTGCTCAATGTCGGCATTCTCTGGATGGGGGCTGTTCTGATCATGGATGGCAAGATGAGTTTGGGGCAGTTGATTACCTATAATACCTTACTGGTTTACTTTACCAATCCTTTGGAAAATATCATCAATCTGCAAACCAAGCTTCAGACAGCGCAGGTTGCCAATAACCGTTTGAATGAGGTTTATCTGGTAGCTTCTGAGTTTGAGGAGAAGAAAACGGTTGAGGATTTGAGCTTGATGAAGGGAGATATGACCTTCAAGCAGGTTTTCTACAAGTATGGCTATGGTCGAGACGTTTTGTCGGACATCAATTTGATCATTCCCCAAGGTTCTAAGGTGGCTTTTGTGGGGATTTCAGGGTCAGGTAAGACGACCTTGGCCAAGATGATGGTTAATTTTTACGACCCAAGTCAGGGAGAGATTAGTTTGGGTGGTGTCAATCTCAATCAGATTGATAAAAAGGCCCTGCGTCAGTACATCAACTACCTGCCTCAACAGCCCTATGTCTTTAACGGAACGATTTTGGAGAATCTTCTTTTGGGAGCCAAGGAGGGGACGACTCAGGAGGATATCTTACGGGCGGTTGAATTGGCAGAGATTCGGGAGGATATCGAGCGCATGCCACTAAATTACCAGACAGAATTGACTTCGGATGGGGCAGGAATTTCAGGTGGTCAACGTCAGAGAATCGCCCTAGCGCGTGCTCTCTTGACAGATGCACCTGTCTTGATTTTGGATGAGGCGACTAGCAGTTTGGATATTTTGACAGAGAAGCGGATCGTAGATAATCTCATGGCTTTAGACAAGACCTTGATTTTCATCGCCCACCGTTTGACTATTGCTGAGCGGACAGAGAAGGTTGTTGTCTTGGATCAGGGCAAGATTGTTGAAGAAGGAAATCATGCTGATTTGCTTGCACAGGGTGGTTTTTACGCCCATTTGGTGAATAGCTAGAAAGAGGAGAGGATGAAACCAGAATTTTTAGAAAGTGCGGAGTTTTATAATCGTCGTTACCATAATTTTTCCAGTCGGGTGATTGTACCCATGTCCCTTCTGCTCGTGTTTTTACTTGGATTTGCAACATTTGCAGAGAAGGAGATGAGTTTATCAACTAGAGCTACTGTCGAGCCTAGTCGTATCCTTACAAATATCCAGTCAACTAGCAACAATCGCATTCTTGTCAATCATTTGGAAGAAAATAAGCTGGTTAAAAAGGGAGAACTGTTGGTTCAATATCAAGAAGGGGCAGAGGGTGTCCAAGCGGAGGCCTATGCTAGTCAGTTGGACATGCTCAAGGATCAAAAAAAGCAATTGGAGTATTTGCAAAAGAGTCTGCAAGAAGGGGAGAACCACTTTCCAGAGGAGGATAAGTTTGGCTACCAAGCCACCTTTCGCGACTACATCAGTCAAGCAGGCAGTCTTAGGGCTAGTACATCGCAACAAAATGAGACCATTGCGTCCCAGAATGCAGCAGCTAGTCAAACTCAAGCCGAAATCGGCAACCTCATCAGTCAAACAGAGGCTAAAATTCGTGATTACCAGACAGCTAAGTCAGCTATTGAAACAGGTGCTTCCTTGGCCAGTCAGAATCTAGCCTACTCTCTCTACCAGTCCTATAAGTCTCAGGGCGAGGAAAATCCGCAATCTAAGGCCCAGGCTGTTGCTCAGGTAGAAGCACAGCTCTCTCAGTTAGAATCCAGTCTTGCTACTTACCGTGTTCAGTATGCAGGTTCAGGTATCCAGCAAGCCTATGCGTCTGGTTTAAGTAGTCAATTAGAGTCTCTCAAATCCCAACATTTGGCTAAGGTTGGTCAGGAATTGACCCTTCTAGACCAGAAAATCTTGGAGGTGGAGTCAGGTAAGAAGGTACAGGGAAATCTTTTAGACAAGGGGAAAATTACGGCGAGTGAGGATGGGGTGCTTCATCTTAATTCTGAGACCAGTGATTCTACCATGGTTGCAGAAGGTGCCCTACTAGCCCAACTCTATCCGTCCTTGGAAAAAGAAGGGAAAGCCAAACTCACAGCTTATCTAAGTTCAAAAGATGTAGCAAGGATTAAGGTCGGTGATTCTGTTCGCTATACGACGACTCATGATGCCAAGAATCAACTTTTCCTAGATTCTACTATTACCAGCATCGATGCGACAGCTACCAAGACTGAAAAAGGGAATTTCTTTAAAATTGAGGCGGAGACTAATCTAACTTCTGAGCAGTCTGAAAGACTTCGTTACGGGGTGGAAGGCCGCCTACAGATGATTACGGGCAAGAAAAGTTACCTGCGTTATTATTTGGATCAATTTTTGAACAAAGAGTAATGTTCGTGTTTTTAGAGTTAAATGATTTTAAAACTGTGAGAAAGATTCTTCTTGCAGTTTTTTCTTTACGATTTTCGATGTCGCTACGTTATTTATTCGGTTAAATTCTTGTAATTTTAAGTTTTTTATGGTAGAATGTGCTCAAGTAATACGAAAGGCGAACTTTTAAATGTCAAAACAATTGATCTATTCGGGAAAAGCTAAAGATATCTATACAACTGAGGATGAAAATCTTATTATTTCAACTTACAAGGATCAGGCGACTGCTTTCAATGGTGTCAAGAAGGAGCAGATTGCGGGCAAGGGAGTCTTGAATAATCAGATTTCATCTTTTATTTTTGAGAAATTAAATGCGGCTGGTGTGGCGACTCACTTTGTAGAGAAACTTTCGGATACAGAACAACTCAATAAAAAGGTTGAGATTATTCCTTTGGAAGTCGTGCTCCGCAACTACACGGCTGGTTCCTTTTCAAAACGTTTTGGTGTGGATGAGGGAATTGCCTTGGAGACTCCGATTGTTGAACTTTACTACAAAAATGATGATTTGGATGATCCATTTATCAATGACGAGCATGTGAAATTCCTAAAGATTGCGGATGACCAGCAGATTGCCTACTTGAAGGAAGAAACCCGTCGTATCAATGAACTTTTGAAGGTCTGGTTTGCTGAGATTGGCCTCAAGTTGATTGACTTTAAGCTAGAGTTCGGTTTTGACAAGGATGGCAAGATTATCTTAGCAGACGAATTTTCACCAGATAATTGCCGTTTGTGGGATGCGGATGGCAACCACATGGATAAGGATGTTTTCCGTAGGGGTCTAGGTGAATTAACAGATGTTTACGAAATTGTCTGGGAAAAGTTGAAGGGGTTGAAATAATCTGTTTGCAAGACTCTCAAGGTCATTTGGAAACATTGCAAGAGCTGAAATAAAGGAATAAGAATTGATGGATAAACGTATTTTTGTTGAAAAAAAGGCTGATTTTCAGGTCAAGTCAGAGAGTTTGGTGAGAGAACTCCAACACAACTTGGGACTTTCAAGCTTGAAAAGTATTCGCATCGTGCAAGTGTATGATGTCTTTAACTTGGCTGAGGACCTGTTTGCACCTGCAGAGAAACACATTTTCTCTGAGCAGGTGACAGACCATGTCTTGGACGAAGCTGCTGTACAGGCGGATCTGGCTAACTATGCTTTCTTTGCTATCGAAAGCTTGCCAGGGCAGTTTGACCAGCGTGCGGCTTCTTCACAGGAAGCCTTGCTTTTGCTTGGTAGCTCAAGTGATGTAGCGGTTAATACTGCTCAATTGTATTTGGTTAACAAGGACATTGCTGCGACTGAGTTGGAAGCGGTCAAGAACTACCTACTCAATCCAGTGGATTCACGTTTCAAGGACATCACGACAGGAATTGCCAAGCAGGAATTTTCAGAGTCAGACAAGACCATTCCTAAATTGACTTTCTTTGAAAGCTATAGGGCAGAAGACTTTGCCCGCTACAAGGCCGAGCAAGGGATGGCTATGGAAGTGGATGATTTGCTCTTTATCCAGGACTACTTTAAGTCAATCGGGCGTGTACCAACTGAGACTGAACTCAAGGTTTTGGACACTTACTGGTCTGATCATTGCCGTCACACGACTTTTGAGACAGAGTTGAAACAGATTGATTTCTCCGCATCGAAATTCCAAAAGCAATTGCAGTCAACCTATGAAAAATATATTGCCATGCGTGATGAGTTGGGGCGTTCTGAAAAGCCACAAACCTTGATGGACATGGCCACTATTTTTGGTCGTTATGAGCGTGCTAATGGACGTTTGGATGATATGGAAGTGTCAGACGAAATCAATGCTTGCTCAGTCGAAATTGAAGTGGACGTTGATGGTGTGAAAGAACCATGGCTCCTCATGTTTAAAAACGAAACCCACAATCACCCAACTGAGATTGAGCCATTTGGTGGGGCGGCTACTTGTATCGGTGGAGCCATTCGTGACCCATTGTCAGGTCGCTCATATGTCTACCAAGCTATGCGTATCTCAGGTGCCGGTGATATTACCGCACCGATTTCGGAAACGCGTGCTGGGAAATTACCACAACAGGTCATTTCTAAGACAGCGGCTCATGGTTATTCTTCATACGGTAACCAAATTGGGCTTGCAACAACCTACGTTCGTGAATACTTCCACCCAGGCTTTGTAGCTAAACGCATGGAGCTTGGTGCAGTTGTCGGTGCTGCTCCAAAGGGCAATGTTGTCCGTGAAAAACCGGAAGCGGGTGATGTCATTATCCTCCTTGGAGGTAAGACTGGACGTGATGGTGTCGGTGGTGCGACAGGTTCTTCCAAGGTTCAAACAGTTGAGTCTGTAGAGACTGCTGGAGCTGAGGTTCAAAAAGGGAATGCTATCGAAGAACGCAAGATTCAGCGCCTTTTCCGTAATGGCGATGTCACTCGTCTTATCAAGAAGTCCAATGACTTTGGAGCAGGTGGTGTCTGTGTAGCCATCGGTGAATTGGCAGACGGTCTTGAAATTGATCTAGACAAGGTGCCTCTTAAATATCAGGGCTTGAATGGTACCGAAATTGCCATCTCTGAATCTCAAGAACGGATGGCTGTGGTGGTTCGTCCTGAGGATGTAGATGCCTTCGTTTCAGAATGTAACAAAGAGAATATTGATGCTGTTGTGGTTGCGACAGTAACTGAAAAACCAAATCTAGTCATGCACTGGAATGGTGAAATCATTGTCGACTTGGAACGTCGTTTCCTTGACACCAATGGTGTGCGTGTGGTCGTTGATGCAAAGGTGGTGGACAAGGATGTCAAACTCCCAGAAGAGCGTACAACAAGCGCTGACACACTTGAAGCAGATACCCTTACGGTTCTATCTGACCTCAACCATGCCAGTCAAAAAGGATTACAGACTATCTTTGACTGCTCTGTTGGACGCTCTACGGTTAATCACCCACTTGGTGGTCGTTACCAACTCACACCAACTGAGGCATCTGTGCAGAAATTGCCAGTTCAACACGGTGTGACTCATACTGCGTCAGTCATGGCTCAAGGTTTCAACCCTTATGTAGCAGAATGGTCTCCATACCACGGTGCTGCTTATGCGGTTATTGAAGCGACTGCTCGTTTGGTGGCTGCTGGTGCCAACTGGTCTAAGGCTCGTTTCTCTTACCAAGAGTATTTCGAACGCATGGACAAACAAGCTGAGCGTTTTGGTCAGCCAGTAGCAGCTCTCCTAGGCTCTATCGAAGCTCAGATTCAGCTTGGTTTGCCATCTATCGGTGGGAAGGACTCTATGTCTGGTACCTTTGAAGAATTAACTGTGCCACCAACTTTGGTAGCCTTTGGGGTGACGACGGCAGATAGCCGTAAGGTGCTTTCGCCAGAGTTCAAGAATGCTGGTGAAAACATCTACTACATCCCAGGTCAAGCTCTTGCTGCAGAGATTGATTTTGACTTGATTAAGTCTAACTTTGCTCAGTTTGAAGCCCTTCAAAAGGCTCACAAAGTAACAGCAGCTTCAGCTGTTAAATACGGTGGTGTGCTTGAAAGTTTGGCCCTTGCTACCTTTGGAAATCATATCGGTGCAGAAGTAACCTTGCCTGAACTTGAAACGGCTTTGACAGCTCAATTGGGCGGATTTGTCTTCACATCTCCTGAAGAAATTGCTGGAGTAGAGAAAATCGGTCAAACGAAAGCAGACTTTACACTCCTTGTCAACGGTGTGAAGCTAGATGGACAGAAACTTGACAGTGCCTTCCAAGGCAAACTGGAGGAAGTTTACCCAACAGAATTTGCTCAAGCGAAAGAACTGGCTGAAGTACCAGCTGTGGTATCAGATGTTGTGATTAAAGCCAGAGAAAAGGTTGAAAAACCTGTGGTTTACATCCCAGTATTCCCAGGAACCAACTCAGAATATGACTCAGCAAAGGCCTTTGAGAAAGAAGGTGCAGAAGTTAACTTGGTGCCATTTGTGACCTTGAATGAAGAAGCTATTGTCAAGTCAGTCGAAACTATGGTTGCCAACATCAGTAAAGCTAACATTCTCTTTTTTGCCGGTGGATTCTCAGCTGCGGACGAGCCAGATGGTTCAGCCAAGTTTATTGTCAATATTCTGCTTAATGAAAAAGTGCGTGTAGCTATTGATAGCTTTATCGCTCGTGGTGGCTTGATTATCGGTATCTGTAATGGATTCCAAGCCCTCGTCAAATCAGGTCTTCTTCCATACGGGAACTTTGAAGATGCCAGCAGTACGAGCCCAACCCTCTTCTACAATGATGCCAACCAACACGTGGCCAAGATGGTAGAAACTCGCATTGCCAATACTAACTCACCATGGCTTGCTGGGGTGCAAGTGGGCGATATCCATGCCATTCCTGTTTCGCACGGTGAAGGGAAGTTTGTCGTGACGGCTGAGGAATTCGCTGAGCTCCGTGACAATGGACAAATTTTCAGCCAATACGTTGACTTTGATGGAAAACCAAGTATGGATTCTAAGTACAATCCGAATGGTTCTGTAAATGCTATAGAGGGAATTACTAGCAAGAACGGCCAAATTATCGGTAAGATGGGCCACTCAGAACGTTATGAGGATGGTCTTTTCCAAAATATCCCAGGCAATAAAGACCAGCACCTGTTCGCGTCAGCGGTTAAATACTTTACTGGAAAATAAGACTTGCAGATTTTCTAATAGATAGTATCAGTAATGTAAAAGTCATGTAGATTTAGCTCTTGGTGCTACACAAATAAAAATTAGGTATATAAAATGACATACGAAGTAAAATCTCTTAATGAAGAATGTGGTGTTTTCGGTATCTGGGGACATCCAGATGCTGCTAAATTGACCTATTTTGGTCTCCATAGTCTTCAGCACCGTGGTCAGGAGGGGGCAGGAATCCTCTCCAATGACCAAGGGAAACTAAAGCGGCATCGCGATATGGGGCTTCTATCAGAAGTCTTCAGAAATCCTGCTAACTTAGATAAATTGACGGGAACTGGTGCGATTGGGCATGTGCGTTACGCGACTGCTGGCGAAGCTTCTGTAGATAATATCCAGCCTTTCCTCTTCCGTTTTCACGATATGCAGTTTGGGTTGGCTCATAATGGAAATCTGACCAATGCTGCCTCTCTCAAGAAAGAATTGGAACAAAGAGGAGCAATTTTCAGCGCGACTTCGGACTCGGAAATCTTGGCTCACCTCATTCGTCGCAGTCATAATCCTAGCCTGATGGGCAAAATCAAGGAAGCGCTCAGCCTTGTCAAAGGTGGTTTTGCCTATATCTTGCTGTTTGAGGACAAGTTGATTGCAGCTCTTGACCCCAATGGTTTCCGTCCGCTTTCTATCGGGAAAATGGCCAACGGAGCAGTGGTTGTTTCATCTGAAACCTGTGCTTTTGAGGTTATTGGTGCTGAATGGATTCGTGATTTGAAGCCAGGTGAGATTGTGATCATTGATGACAAGGGAATCCAGTATGATAGCTATACAGATGATACCCAGTTAGCAATCTGTTCTATGGAGTATATCTATTTTGCTCGCCCTGATTCTAACATTCATGGTGTCAATGTCCATACGGCACGTAAACGTATGGGTGCCCAATTGGCGCGTGAATTCAAGCATGAGGCGGATATTGTAGTCGGTGTGCCCAATTCTTCCCTAAGCGCGTCTATGGGATTTGCGGAAGAGTCTGGGCTACCAAATGAAATGGGCCTCATCAAGAACCAATACACCCAACGTACCTTTATCCAACCGACTCAAGAATTGCGGGAGCAAGGGGTACGGATGAAACTGTCTGCTGTTTCAGGCGTTGTAAAAGGCAAGCGTGTGGTTATGGTGGATGACTCTATTGTACGTGGAACAACCTCTCGTCGTATCGTTCAGCTCTTGAAAGAAGCGGGTGCAACTGAGGTTCACGTTGCTATTGGCAGTCCAGCACTAGCTTATCCATGTTTCTACGGGATTGATATCCAGACCCGTCAGGAGCTGATTGCGGCTAATCATACGGTCGAAGAAACTCGCCAAATCATTGGAGCAGATAGTCTGACTTATCTTTCTGTTGAGGGGTTGATTGATTCAATTGGTATTGAAACAGATGCGCCAAATGGTGGTCTCTGTGTCGCTTACTTTGACGGTGACTACCCAACACCTCTCTACGACTACGAAGAAGACTATCGTAGAAGTTTGGAAGAAAAGACAAGTTTTTACAAGTGAGTTACTGAGATTCCCCATAAAAGAAAAGGAATAAAGAAATGACAAATAAGAATGCGTACGCCCAGTCGGGTGTGGATGTTGAAGCGGGTTATGAAGTTGTTGAACGGATTAAAAAGCACGTGGCTCGTACGGAGCGTGCAGGTGTCATGGGAGCTCTTGGTGGCTTTGGTGGTATGTTTGACCTTTCAAAGACTGGAGTTAAAGAACCTGTCTTGATTTCAGGGACTGACGGTGTCGGAACCAAGCTCATGTTGGCAATCAAGTACGACAAGCACGATAGCATCGGTCAGGACTGTGTGGCCATGTGTGTCAATGATATTATCGCTGCAGGTGCTGAGCCCCTCTATTTCCTGGACTATGTGGCGACAGGGAAGAATGAACCAGCTAAGCTAGAACAAGTAGTCGCTGGTGTGGCAGAAGGCTGTGTGCAGGCAGGTGCTGCCCTCATCGGTGGGGAAACGGCTGAAATGCCGGGTATGTATGGCGCAGATGACTATGACTTAGCTGGTTTTGCGGTCGGTGTGGCTGAAAAATCTCAAATCATTGACGGTTCAAAGGTTGCAGAAGGCGATGTTCTTCTCGGACTTGCTTCAAGTGGGATTCACTCCAATGGTTACTCTCTCGTTCGTCGTGTCTTTGCGGATTATACAGGTGAGGAAGTCCTTCCAGAATTGGAAGGCAAGCAACTCAAGGAAGTTTTGCTTGAGCCGACTCGTATCTATGTTAAGGCTGTTTTGCCACTCATCAAGGAAGGCTTGGTAAATGGTATTGCCCACATCACAGGTGGTGGCTTTATCGAAAATGTTCCTCGTATGTTTGCTGCTGACCTAGCAGCTGAGATTGAAGAAAGCAAGGTACCAGTGCTTCCGATTTTCAAAGCTCTTGAAAAATACGGTCAGATCAAACACGAAGAAATGTTTGAAATCTTCAATATGGGTGTGGGACTCATGTTGGCAGTTAGTCCTGAAAATGTAGGTCGTGTCAATGAATTGCTGGATGAACCAGTCTATGAAATTGGTCGCATCGTCAAGAAAGAAAACGAAAGTGTCATCATCAAATGAAAAAAATAGCGGTTTTTGCCTCTGGTAATGGCTCAAATTTTCAGGTGATAGCGGAACAATTTCCAGTAGAGTTTGTCTTTTCAGACCATCGTGACGCCTATGTGCTCGAACGTGCAGACAAGCTCGACGTTCTGTCCTATACTTTTGAACTCAAGGAGTTTGAGAGCAAGGCAGACTACGAAGCGGCACTTGTCGAACTCTTGGAAGAACACCAGATTGACTTGGTTTGTCTAGCAGGCTACATGAAAATCGTTGGGCCTACTTTACTGGCAGCTTATGAAGGCCGAATCATCAACATTCATCCAGCCTACCTGCCAGAATTTCCAGGAGCTCATGGGATTGAGGATGCTTGGAATGCAGGTGTTGCTGAGAGTGGTGTTACCATTCACTGGGTGGACTCAGGTGTGGATACAGGAAAGGTCATCAAACAAGTACGTGTGCCACGGTTAGCTGATGATACCATAGCCAGCTTTGAAGAACGTATTCATGAAGCAGAGTACAAGTTGTATCCAGAAGTAGTGAAGGCTCTATTTACAGATTGACTTTTTGATGATTCATATGATATCTTTGATTTTAAATTGGAGTCAGTGCTTGTTGAAGACGGTTTCAAACGGAGGTATTTGTAATGTTAGAATCTAAAAAAACAACTCGGTATGTATTTTATGTCTATCTGATTTTATTAACTTGGGGAATCTTATTTAAGTTTGAAACCAATCCTGAATTTATAGCATTTTTCTTAGCTCCAAGGTACATCAATTGGATTCCATTTTCAGAACCACTAATAGTAGATGGAAAAATTGTTTTTGCTGAAATGTTATTTAATCTGATTTCCTTTATTCCATTAGGTGTTTGTTTCCCTCTGATAAAAACTAATTTATCTAGTTTAAGAATAGTCGGGACAGGTTTCTTGATTAGTCTATTGTTTGAGTGCTTACAGTATATTTTAGCAATAGGTATAACAGATATAACGGATTTGACTTTAAATACGCTAGGTGTTTGTGTAGGCTTACTGATTTATCAAATTTTTATAAGAGTGTTCAAATCACAAACTAGAAAATGGGTCAATATCTTAGGTATTCTTAGCCTTGGTTTTGCTTATCTTATTTTACTGTTACTGCATTTAATTGGTGTTTAACTAATGATTAAAAAGGAGAATATAATGACTAAACGTGCCTTAATCAGCGTATCAGACAAGTCCGTGTGCCACGGCTGGCTGATGATACCATTGACAGTTTTGAAGAACGTATTCATGAGGCAGAGTACAAGTTGTATCCAGAGGTGCTGGATAGTTTGGGAGTAGGGAGAAGATAAGAAGTAAATCAAGTTTTGATTGTGCAATATTGCTAGGAGAAAAAATGATTGAGCTAAAATTAGTAGATGAGAGCAGTTTTCAGGCAGTGCTAGATTTGAAAATATCTGAAGCTGATGAACGAGCACGTTTTGTGGCTCCAAATGTACGCTCTTTAGCTGACGCATGGCTCTACCGGAAAAATGAAGATGTGTTTCCGAGGGCGATCTATTGGGATAAGCAAGTGGTTGGCTTTCTCCTGCTGGAAATAGACAAGTATGAAGCGGAATACTTTATCTGGCGGATAATGATTGGCCAGCAGTACCAAGGAAGAGGTTATGGTCGAAAAGCCTTGGAAGTTCTAATCAAAGAGGTCCAGATGGATAGAGCTTGTAGTCATATTGTTGCAGATTATGTGGTTGGAAATGAAAAAATGAAGTACCTACTGACTAGTCTAGGTTTTCAGGAAACAGGACTTATAGAAGAAAATAACGAAGTCGCTATGCGCTTAGACCTAAAGAAAGAGGAATAGAATGACGAAAAAAGCCTTAATCAGCGTCTCAGACAAAGCGGGCATTGTTGAATTTGCCCAAGAACTTAAAAAACTTGGTTGGGACATCATCTCAACAGGTGGAACCAAGGTTGCCCTTGATAATGCTGGGGTAGACACCATTGCGATCGATGATGTGACCGGTTTTCCAGAGATGATGGACGGTCGTGTCAAGACCCTTCACCCAAATATCCACGGTGGGCTTCTCGCTCGTCGTGACTTGGATAGTCACTTGGAAGTAGCTAAGGAGAACCAGATTGAGCTCATTGATCTTGTTGTGGTAAACCTCTACCCATTTAAGGAAACCATCCTCAAACCAGACGTGACTTATGCTGATGCGGTGGAGAACATCGATATCGGCGGGCCATCAATGCTTCGTTCAGCAGCTAAAAACCATGCCAGCGTGACGGTTGTGGTAGACCCTGCTGACTATACAGTGGTTTTGGACGAGTTGTCAGCCAATGGTGAAACGACTTACGAAACGCGTCAACGTTTGGCAGCTAAGGTTTTCCGTCACACAGCGGCTTATGATGCCTTAATTGCAGAGTATTTCACAACTCAAGTGGGTGAAAGCAAACCTGAAAAGCTCACTTTGACTTATGACCTCAAGCAGGCCATGCGCTATGGGGAAAATCCTCAACAGGATGCAGATTTCTACCAAAAAGCTTTGCCGACTGATTACTCCATTGCTTCAACCAAACAGCTTAACGGTAAGGAATTGTCATTCAACAATATTCGTGACGCTGATGCTGCTATCCGTATCATCCGTGACTTCAAAGACCGTCCAACCGTTGTGGCTCTCAAACACATGAACCCATGTGGAATCGGTCAGGCTGATGACATCGAGACTGCTTGGGACTACGCTTATGAGTCTGACCCAGTGTCTATCTTTGGTGGTATCGTTGTTCTTAACCGTGAGGTGGATGCTGCGACAGCCGAGAAGATGCACGGCGTTTTTCTTGAAATCATCATCGCACCAAGCTATACGGATGAAGCGCTAGCTATTTTGACCAACAAAAAGAAAAATTTGCGCATTCTTGCCTTGCCATTTGATGCTCAAGAGGCTAGCGAAATGGAAGCAGAATACACAGGTGTTGTTGGTGGACTCCTCGTTCAAAACCAAGACGTTGTCAAAGAAAGTCCAGCTGACTGGCAAGTGGTGACCAAACGCCAACCAACAGAGATAGAGGTGACTGCCCTTGAGTTTGCTTGGAAAGCAATCAAGTATGTCAAATCAAACGGAATCATCATCACCAATGACCACATGACACTGGGTGTTGGCCCAGGGCAAACCAACCGTGTAGCTTCCGTACGTATTGCGATTGACCAAGCCAAAGACCGCCTTGACGGTGCTGTCCTTGCTTCGGATGCCTTCTTCCCATTCGCGGATAACGTGGAAGAAATCGCCAAAGCGGGAATTAAGGCTATCATTCAACCGGGAGGCTCCGTACGTGACCAAGAATCTATCGAAGCTGCTGACAAATATGGCATGACCATGGTCTTCACAGGCGTGAGACATTTTAGACATTAAGAACGCTAAAGGGAAGAAAACAGTTTCTTTCCTTTTTTGCTTAAAAGTGCTTAATAAAACAAGATTAAAACGAACGTTTGTGTTATAATGTTAGTAAATAATTCGCAAAAGAGGTTGAGAAATGAAACTGCTTGTTGTCGGTTCGGGTGGTCGTGAGCATGCGATTGCTAAGAAGTTACTTGAGTCAAAAGATGTTGAAAAAGTATTTGTAGCTCCTGGGAATGATGGGATGACTCTAGATGGTTTGGAATTGGTAAAAATATCTATTTCCGAACATTCTAAATTGATTGAGTTTGCAAAAGCAAACGATATTGCTTGGACTTTTATCGGGCCAGATGACGCCCTTGCTGCTGGTATCGTGGATGATTTTAACCAAGCTGGGCTCAAGGCTTTTGGTCCGACTAGGGCTGCAGCGAAGCTGGAGTGGTCCAAGGATTTTGCCAAGGAAATCATGGTCAAATATGGCGTTCCGACAGCAGCCTATGGCACATTCTCAGATTTTGAGGAAGCTAAGGTCTATATCGAAAAGCATGGGGCACCTATCGTGGTCAAGGCGGATGGTTTGGCCCTTGGGAAGGGTGTTGTCGTTGCTGAGACAGTCGAGCAAGCAGTCGAAGCCGCTCACGAGATGCTTTTGGACAATAAATTTGGGGACTCAGGTGCGCGTGTGGTTGTTGAGGAATTCCTCGAAGGGGAAGAATTCTCACTCTTTGCTTTTGTCAATGGGGATAAGTTCTACATTATGCCAACAGCTCAGGACCATAAACGTGCCTATGACGGCGACAAGGGTCCTAATACGGGTGGGATGGGAGCTTATGCGCCAGTTCCTCACTTGCCAGAGAGCGTGGTTGCTACAGCGGTTGACACCATTGTCAAGCCAGTCCTCGAAGGGATGATTCAGGAAGGTCGCCCTTATCTGGGTGTCCTTTACGCAGGGCTTATCTTGACAGCTGATGGACCTAAGGTCATCGAGTTCAACGCTCGCTTTGGAGATCCAGAAACGCAAATTATCCTGCCTCTATTAACCTCTGACTTTGCACAAAATATTACGGATATCCTCGATGGCAAGGAGCCAGCTATCACTTGGAAGGACAAGGGGGTGACTCTGGGTGTAGTTGTCGCTTCAAGCGGCTATCCACTGGCTTATAAGAAAGGTGTTAAGCTTCCAGCTAAGACAGAGGGCGACATCATCACTTACTATGCAGGTGCTAAGTTCGCTGAAAATGGCCAAGATTTTCTTTCAAACGGTGGACGTGTCTATATGCTTGTCACAACAGCAGACACCGTCAAAGACGGGCAAAACATTATCTACAGCCAACTCGACAAACAAAACACAGAAGGCCTCTTTTACCGAACCGATATCGGAAGCAAGGCAATTAGATAAAGATATAAGAAAAAGCGACGCAGTCGTCAAACACGACAATGGTCGCCGTGGTGAAAAGACCAGAACAGTATCTGTTCTGGTCTAGGGAAAATTTGAGACCTTAGGCTCAAATTTTAGGAATGAAACCGAAGGTTTGCTTCCGTCCCCACCACCTAAGACCATTATCAAAAAAGAAGAAAAAGGAAAAATTATGACTAAACCAATTATTTCCATTATCATGGGCTCAAAATCCGACTGGGCAACCATGCAAAAAGCCGCCGAAGTACTAGACCGCTTCGGTGTAGCCTACGAAAAGAAAGTTGTCTCTGCCCACCGCACACCTGACCTCATGTTCAGACATGCGGAGGAAGCACGTAGTTGTGGTATCAAGGTCATCATAGCGGGTGCTGGTGGCGCAGCCCATTTGCCAGGTATGGTTGCTGCTAAAACAACCCTTCCAGTCATTGGGGTGCCCGTTAAATCACGTGCTCTTAGTGGCGTGGACTCGCTTTACTCGATTGTCCAGATGCCGGGTGGCGTACCTGTTGCGACAATGGCTATTGGTGAAGCGGGTGCAACCAATGCTGCCCTCTTTGCCCTCCGTCTCCTCTCAGTAGAGGATCAGGCTATCGCGACAGCTTTGGCAGATTATGCAGAAGAACAAGGAAAAATCGCAGAGGAGTCGACAAATGAGCTCGTCTAAAACAATCGGAATTATCGGTGGTGGCCAGCTGGGGCAGATGATGGCCATTTCTGCTATCTACATGGGCCACAAGGTTATCGCGCTGGATCCTGCGGTGGATTGCCCGGCCTCTCGCGTGGCGGAAATCATCGTGGCACCTTATAACGATGTGGATGCCCTTCGTCAGTTGGCGGAACGTTGCGATGTCCTGACCTATGAGTTTGAAAATGTTGATGCTGACGGTTTGGATGCTGTCATTAAGGATGGACAACTCCCTCAAGGAACGGACCTGCTCCGCATTTCCCAAAACCGGATTTTTGAGAAGGACTTCCTCTCAAATGAGGCTCAAGTCACCGTGGCACCTTACAAGGTCGTGACTTCTAGCCAAGACTTGGCGGAGATTGACCTGTCTAAAAACTATGTCCTCAAGACGGCGACTGGTGGCTACGATGGGCATGGGCAAAAGGTTATTCGTTCAGCAGAAGATTTGGAAGAAGCCTATGCATTAGCAGATTCAGCAGACTGCGTTTTGGAAGAATTTGTCAACTTTGACCTTGAAATTTCTGTTATCGTGTCTGGTAATGGCAAGGATGTGACGGTTTTCCCAGTTCAGGAAAATATCCACCGCAACAATATCCTGTCTAAAACCATTGTACCAGCTCGCATTTCAACAAGTCTAGCTGACAAGGCTAAAGCAATGGCAGTGCGAATCGCAGAACAGCTCAAGTTGTCTGGAACTCTCTGTGTGGAAATGTTTGCGACTGCAGATGACATCATTGTCAATGAGATTGCCCCACGCCCACATAACTCTGGCCACTATTCAATCGAAGCCTGCGACTCCTCGCAGTTTGATACCCATATTCTAGGTGTTTTGGGAGCACCATTGCCAGCCATCAAACTACATGCCCCAGCCGTCATGCTCAATGTTCTCGGCCAGCATGTCGATGCCGCTGAGCAATATGTCACAGAAAATCCAAGCGTCCACCTCCACATGTATGGTAAAATAGAAGCGAAGTACAACCGCAAGATGGGACATGTGACTTTGTTTAGTGATGAACCAGATAGTGTGGATGAGTTTGGGAAAGGGATAGATTTTTAGGACAAGACTATGATACAAATTATCGTTAACGCTTTTGTTGAAAAGGATAAGACTGGAGCAGTCGTGGAAGTCTTGTATGCTAGTGCTGACCAAGATAAGGTACAAGCTAAATACAAAGAACTAACTGCACAATACCCTGAAAACTATTTAGCTATCTATGATTTACCGCTGGATATGGATTTGAATACACTAAATCACTATCCGTCTGTGTTTATTGGGAAAGAGGAGTTTGAGTAGGAAAAACTAAAATATATTTTAATTGATTTTTATTTTTAGTATTGATATTAGCTAGTTGGGAGGATAAAATGAAAAAATATTTGAGATTCTTGGTAACAACAGGTGACTTGTTTAATATTTTCATTCTTTTAATTGCTTTATTTTTATCTTATGTAGGGACCTTAACTATATATGAAAGTATTGATTTAAATTCGAAGTTTCCCTTTTTTTTGTATACTACTATTGCCACATTAGTATCATCTATACTGGATCCTATTTTAGAAATTGTAAAAGTTGAGTCGAAAAAGAAAAAGCTGGTAGTAATATCATTGGGAACTATAGTTAGCTTCGTGACTTTTTGTTATAGCTTTTATGATAATTCAATATTCGATAAACTTCAGTCAATCTCAAAACGGGGAGGTTTCTCGGCTATGTCTGTAGCGTTATTATTATTTAATCTGACTTATATAAACTATCAGCTACAAAAAATGAGAGAAAGAGAGCTAAATGAACAGAAACAAAAATTAAAAACCGCCCTAGAAAGAAACACTGAGCTTGAAAAGTGTGTATCAAAATTAGAAAGAAGAACGAATGAATAAATTAGCATTAAAATTATCCTCGCAAAAGAGTGACGATACTCTATATACAAATTGGCAAATTTCAAAATTATCTAATGATTTTAGTGAATTCTATTATAAATCAGTTTTATTACATGATATTTCTATCTATCTTAATCAAGGTGTTCTGAAAAAAGATGTTATTATTTTTAATTCATCTATAAAAATTAATAATCAATATACAAAATATAGAAGTTCAGAGCTTGATTTGAATAATCCTACTGATGTTGTGAAGTATTATCACCTAGGCTCTCCAATTTCTCTTTTTCCTAATAAACAAGTTTTAGTTTTACATGAATTTTTTGAAGCTTACAGAGTGTATTTTTCTATTACTAGTAAGTACAAGTTAAATTTAGGTAATAAGAGGGATGATTTATCGGAACTATTTAATATCTCTAGAGAATCTTCAGATGTATTGAATTTCAGTTTTGTAGAGTTCTTTAGTGAGAAAATAACAGAGAATAACGAACTAGAAAGTGATAATAGAAGGAAGTGTCTTCAGGAAATACAATCTAAGTTTAAAATTAGAGATAATGAATTGATAGAATTATTTAATAGTTTTGATGAAAAGCAATTATCTAAGCAGTTTGATTATATATTTAACCGATTTGAACGTCCAATCGTTGGTATCAAGATGGAAGATGATAAAATTAAGCTCTTAGGAAATGAGTTCTTTGTACAATCGAAATTTACTTATTCGAATGATCGTTTTTTGGAGACCAGATCAATAAGTCAAAATAGTCCTTTAGAGATGATACTTAATATGTCAATTATAGTCGTCCCTTATTTGTGGCTTATTTTGAGAGAAAAACGTGATGTGATGGAAATGCAAAATCAAAATGGTCAATTGGATCAAGAAATAGCAAGGTTGGATACAGAAATCAAAAATTTAGAAAAGATTTCTGAAGACGAAGATATTTCATTAAATCAATCAACTCCGTTACCTAATTTAAAAAAATCTGTAATACAAAAAGGTGAATCTGTACTAGATGAACTTGAAGCAAAAGTAATGCAAGGAGAAATAACAACATGATCAACCGTTACTCTCGCCCTGAGATGGCGAACATTTGGAGTGAAGAAAATAAATACCGTGCTTGGCTTGAGGTGGAAATCTTGGCTGACGAGGCATGGGCTGAGTTGGGGGAAATCCCTAAGGAAGATGTGGCTTTGATTCGTGAAAAAGCGGACTTTGACATCAACCGTATTTTGGAGATTGAGCAGGAGACGCGCCACGATGTGGTGGCTTTCACGCGTGCGGTTTCTGAGACGCTTGGTGAAGAGCGCAAGTGGGTCCACTATGGTTTGACTTCTACTGACGTGGTGGATACGGCCTACGGTTACCTTTACAAGCAGGCCAACGACATCATCCGCCGTGACCTTGAAAACTTCACCAACATCATCGCTGACAAGGCTAAGGAGCACAAGTTCACCATCATGATGGGTCGTACCCACGGTGTGCATGCTGAGCCGACAACTTTTGGTCTTAAATTGGCGACTTGGTACAGTGAAATGAAGCGTAACATCGAGCGTTTCGAGCATGCAGCTGCTGGTGTTGAAGCTGGTAAAATCTCTGGTGCGGTTGGAAACTTCGCCAACATCCCACCATTTGTAGAGCAATACGTCTGTGACAAACTGGGCATCCGTGCTCAGGAAATCTCTACACAGGTGCTTCCTCGTGACCTTCATGCTGAGTACTTTGCAGTTCTTGCCAGCATCGCAACTTCAATTGAGCGTATGGCGACTGAGATTCGTGGTCTTCAAAAATCGGAACAACGTGAAGTGGAAGAATTCTTTGCTAAAGGTCAAAAAGGTTCTTCAGCAATGCCTCACAAACGCAACCCAATCGGTTCTGAGAACATGACAGGTCTTGCGCGTGTTATCCGTGGTCACATGCTTACAGCCTATGAGAACGTCGCTCTTTGGCATGAGCGTGATATTTCACACTCATCAGCTGAGCGTATCATCACACCAGATACAACCATTTTGATTGACTACATGCTTAACCGTTTTGGAAATATCGTCAAGAACTTGACGGTCTTCCCAGAAAATATGATCCGCAACATGAACTCAACTTTCGGTCTTATCTTCAGCCAACGTGCTATGTTGACCTTGATTGAAAAAGGAATGACCCGTGAGCAAGCTTATGACTTGGTGCAACCAAAAACAGCTTACTCTTGGGACAACCAAGTAGACTTTAAACCACTTCTGGAAACAGATCCAGAAGTAACCTCACGCCTGACTCAAGAGGAAATTGATGAAATCTTCAATCCTCTTTACTACACTAAACGAGTGGATGATATCTTTGAACGTCTTGGACTTGGTGATTAATTAAAAAATAAACAGCGAGGTTCACAATCTTGCTGTTTATTGTTTATCGAAAAGACTCAGTCTTCTTTTCTTTTAGTGAGTCCGTAGGCTGCTAGTGTGGTCATGAGTCCTGCGACTACTAGTCCTGCAGAATGGTGACTTCCTGTTTCAGGAAGTTTTTTCTCTGTTGCCACAGGAGCTGGACCTTGAGGAAGAGCTTTGTTTTCCTCAGCAGGAACAGTTGTTGGAGCCGATTTGCCTGGAATCTCTAGTACTGATTTTTCTTCTGCCGCAGGAGTTGGCACACTTGGGATTTCTTGTGCTGGTTTTTCTTCTTTGACAGCGGCTTGTCCGTTTTCATTGCCTACATGTGTTACCAGAGTTCCGACTTCGACTACTTGTGTAACAGCTTCCTGCGCTACGACACTGGTAACCAATGTTCTAACTTCAGTTCCGTCTGCAGCCGTAGTTACAGAATAGAAGTGACTTATACGACCGTTTACACCTTCTGTTACGACACGGGATTGTCCTTTAGGCAATTGATCAGTTTCACGAGTGATGGTTGTAAATGGAATTTCTTCCTCTTGGATATCTAGTCTAGGTTTTGCATCACTAGTTGCTGCAAGACCATTTTCATCACCCTTGTGAGTTACAGGAGCACCAACTTCGACAACTTGGTTCACAGCTTCTTTGGTTACCTGGCTATCAAGAACGGTTTCTGTTGATTTCCCATTTTCTGTAAGAACAGATACGTAAGAAGTACGTTCACCTAGAACTCCAGCTTTGACAACTTTTTCTTGTCCAGCTGGGAGATTTGAATTGTCTTTCTTGATAACTTCAAACGGGATTTCTTCTGTCTTCACAAGAAGTTCTGGTCGGTTTTCAACGTTAGCAGCCAGTTCATTTTCATCTAGGCTTCCTAAGTGAGTGGCAGCTGGTTTCAGACCTTTAAGGGCAGTCTTTAGTTTATCTACTAGTGCGTCTAGTTCAGCTTGTTTGCTGCGGTTGAGGTTAAGGTTGAGTCCATCTTTTGCTGACTTGAGTGCGGCTAGGCTTTCTGTACTGTATCCGTCTAAGTTAGTCGGAATTTTAGTTAATTCTTCGCGGAGAGCATTATAATTAGCACGGAAGTAGTCTTTGTTGTGGTCTGCAAAGGCAGTCATAAGTTCAAAGATTTCCTCTTCCTTGTATTCAGCGCTTGGTTTATCTGCCCAGATAGCAAGCATACTTCCGACTGTTGGAAGGTCTACTTCAGGATATTTGGTAGAAGCAAGTTGATTGAATGGAACTTTACCAGAATTTTCAACTGCTTTTGAAAGAGGGTAGGCTTCATCTTGTTTGTGATTTCCTATAACATAGTACCAATCTCCGTTGGTATTAAGGAACTTATAGCCCTTGCTTGCGAGGTATTGAGGTGATGCAAGATTGTAGCCCCACCATCCTTTAGACCAGTAAGAAATCAAGACATCTTTGTCAAACTGAACATCGTCCTTGTCCTCATAGTAGAAGCCATCGTTGAAGGCCATTGGTTGTAGCCCTCTTTCCTTAGCCATAGTAGCTAGACTGTTAGAATAGTCTGCGAACTTGTTATAGAGTCCATACCATTTGAGGTAGTACCAACCTTGGGCGTTGGTCGCATCATTGGCATATTCATCTGTACCATAGTTGAAAATCTTTGATTTATCAGCAAAGTAATCCATGTATTTACCGATAAGGGCTTTGGTAAAGTTAAGAGCTTCTTGATTTTCAAGGTCCATGGTTGTTTTTGAGACCTTATCAAAGTTGGCTTGAGGATTCTTGATGCCAAGTTTTTCCATAGCAACCAGCATGGCATCCATATGTCCAGGACTATTGATAGCGGGAATTAGACCAATACCTTTTTCCTTAGCGTATTGAACAAGCTCTGTCACTTCTGCCTGTGTCAACGCAGTACCGTTTGGATCGTCGTAGTAAGCTTTCGTTCCTTCGATAATAGCTTTTTTAACGTCATCACTAGCATAAGTTTTTCCGTTGGCAGTAATGGTCATATCATCGAGTAGGAAACGAAGACCATCATTTCCTAGAAGGAGATGGGCATCAGAATAGCCGAGCTCGCTCGCCTTGTCTACGATGCGTTTGAGTCGATCTAAAGAGAAGTATTTACGACCTGCATCGATGGAAATGACTTTATTCTTATTAAGTTTTTCAAGTTCTCGTTTAGCATCTTCCTCTTTTTGAGCTTCTGGGGTGAAGATTAGCTGACTAACAGCTTCTTGAAGTTTTGCGATTGCTTGGTCAATCGTGTCTTGTTGAGCACGGCTGAGATTGCTATCCAGTGAACGGATTGCTTTTTCAGCTTCTTTGACCGCATTAACGCTTTCTGCAGTATAACGATTCAGGTCTTTTGGTACCTCGTTTAGTGCTTGTTCAGCAGACTGGTAGTCTGCAGCGAAGTATTCAGCATTGGCATTTGCAAAATGACGCATGAGCTTAAAGAGACGAGATGGAGAGTAGCGAGCAGATGGAGTATCAGCCCAAGCAGCTACCATACCACCGATGATAGGGATATCAGCTCCTTCAGTTTTTGGAACTGAAGTAATTGGTGTGCTCTTAATACCGTTCAAACCTTGATCAAGATTGTACCAACCTTGGCCATCAGCATTTCGTCCAAGAACGTAGTACCAAGCATCGTTGGTATTAAGGATTGGGTGACCTTTTTCAGCTAGTAGTTTAGAAGAAGCAACATCGTAGCCCCCCCAACCACCAGTCCACATTGAAACGATAATATCTTTGTCAAAACTACCAAAGCTTGTATCGCTATTATAGTAGATACCATCGTTGAAGGCCATTGGTTTGAGACCGTGTGATTTTACGATTCGGGCTAAGTCATTGGCATAAGAGATAAATTTTTCATATCCTTTTTCAGGGTAACCTTCATTTGGATAATATTTATCAGCTTGAAGCACACTCCAACCTTTAGCATTTGTTGCATCATTGGCGTATTCATCTAGTCCAATATTGAAGATTTCAGATTTGTTAGAGAAGTAGTTAGCGTATTTGTCAATCAGAGTTTTTGTAAACTCAACTGCTTGTTTATTATTTAAGTCAACAGTTCGTTCAGATTTTTTACCAAAATAATCAAAGTTAGGATTTTCAATACCCAGTTCTTTCATGGCATTGAGAATGGCATCCATATGTCCAGGACTATTGACAGTTGGAATCACTCCAATACCCTTGTCTTTGGCATAATTAATCAAATCTGTCATCTGACTTTCAGTTAGATGGTTACCATTTGGATCATTGTAATAAGAGTTTGTTCCATGTTCAATAGCGCGTTTGACATCATCACTTGAGTAGGTTTTATCGCCCACTTTCATAGACATATCATCCAGCATGAAACGGAGTCCATCGTTACCTACTAAGAGATGGAGGTCTGTATAACCATATTCTTTCGCCTTATCGATAATTTCTTTGAGCTGCTCAGGTGAGAAATATTTACGTCCAGCGTCAATTGAAACGATTTTTCGTTTAGCTAATTTTTCATTTTGAGTTGCAGCGCGTTCCTTTCCTGTCTCTGTTGCTGGTTTATCAGCTTCTGCTTTCGTCTCATCTTTTTTCGCTGGTTTATCCTTGTCAGCTTCTGACTTATCAGTCTTAACTATGTTAGACTCTTTAGAATCAGCATCTTTTAGCTCTTCCTTTTTAGGACTAAGATCCTCTGACTTTTTATCAGAAATTTCTTTTTCAGCAGAAGTTGGAGTTGCTACTTCTTCTTTCTTACTAGGAGTTGAACTCACTTCCTCTTGCGCTTGCGGTTTTTCTTCTGTTTTTGGAAGATTCGCTAGCTTATCAGTAGATGGAGTTTCTGCTTCCACAGTTTTTGAAGCTTCTGGTTGAATCTCTGCTTTAGGTGTTTCCTCAGTAGTCAGATTTTCAGATGCTTGAGGGGAATCGGAAACCGTATGGATGGTCGGTTGGTTTTCCGTAGTAGTGGGAGTAACTCCATCGGCTGCAACAGCCTGCGCTTGGAAAGCAAATCCAATTAGAACAGAAGCAGCTCCTACAGCATATTTACGAATGGAAAAACGCTGTTGTTTTTCATGTTTCATTGCAAAACCTCCTGATTGCATTTTAATATTGATAACGTTTACACAATTCAACAATTTTATTTTATTTGTTACGTTAACAGGAGTCAAGTAGGATTACTTTAAAACTATAATAAGTATAAAAACTAATAAAAATTAAGCATACAATTCTATTTATTAACATATCTATAGGTAGTGTAATTCGATCTTATTTCTATAAAATATTCTACAAAATATAGAAGGCTATACAAAAAAGTAAGCGTTTTCTTTTTATTGTGGTATAATATGTATAGAAAAAAGCCCAAGCAAGGCTCAGGCTTTCTTCTTAGTGATCACGGTCACATGAAATGAATTTGATTTTGTAATAATCCGCTCGTTTATAAGTTTCGCTGTATGCGAGAACTTGACCAGTAGACTCTAGCTTAGTAGTCTTGGTTTGTAAAACGGTTGGGAATTGCTCATCGACTCCGAGGACCGAAGCCGCATGTTCTGGAGTTGGAAATGCTATTTCATTGATTTCTTCAAAATGTTCATCATTCATGTGAATGTGGTAATCTGATTTGAAACGGTTATAGATAGAACTATAATATTCAAGATTTGGATAATTTGCGTTGATGTATTGTTCTGGGATATATGATGTGTGGTAGATGTATGCGACACCATTTGTTTCGCGGACACGTTCAATCTTGTAGTAGAACTGATCACCACGTAATCCAAGTTTTTCCAAGTAGTTTAGTTTATTTCCGCGTTCAATAGAAAGGACGGTCACCTTATCATCTTTAGTTTCAAAAACTTCTACATCTGAAAACTCTACGAGTTTGTGTTTGCGTGCGCGTGAAACGAATGTACCCTTTCCTTGTTGGCGGACAATATAACCATCTTTGGCAAGGTCGTTTAAGGCACGGACAACTGTGATAGAACTAACATCATACATTGCAATCAATTCAGCTTCAGTGTAAAATTTATCTCCACTTGCAAATTGCCCAGAGATGATTTTGTTCTTTAATTCATCTTTTATATATTGATATTTTGGAATTGCCATAATTTCACCTCGATTTTCCTTCTCCGTTAAAGATTTTACCATAAAAACGGAAAGAATAGTAGTCTTTTGAATAAAAAAATTAGAATAATAGACTATAAGGTTAATTTACATATAAAAAAGGAGATTTTATACATTTTTATACATGCTAGCTACTTGAAGCTATCTGTCTGTAAAATCTATATCTTTATAAGTTTTTTGTGTAAAAGTTGGTAAAAAATGAAAAAAATTGTGAAAACCTATTGACAAATGCAGGATATTGAGATATATTTACTATATCAACAAATGAAAGCGTGAACTTTAATTGTCAGAAGGTAATAACATGACACGATTTGAGATTAGGGACGATTTCTATTTAGATGGGAAACCGTTCAAGATTTTGTCCGGCGCCATTCATTATTTTAGGATTCCGCCAGAAGATTGGTATCATTCTCTCTATAACTTGAAGGCTCTTGGTTTTAATACGGTAGAGACTTACGTTGCTTGGAATCTACACGAACCGAGTGAGGGTGAGTTTAACTTTGAAGGAGCTCTGGATTTGGAGAAATTTCTCCAAACAGCACAAGATTTAGGCCTCTATGCTATTGTACGTCCGTCACCATTTATCTGTGCGGAGTGGGAATTTGGTGGTTTACCGGCTTGGCTCTTAACCAAAGATATGAGGATTCGTTCCTCAGACCCAGCCTATATTGAGGCTGTTGGTCGCTACTATGATCAGCTCTTGGCACGGTTGGTTCCACATTTATTGGACAATGGTGGCAATATCCTCATGATGCAGGTTGAAAATGAGTATGGTTCTTATGGAGAAGACAAGGCTTACCTGAGAGCAATTCGACAGCTGATGGAGGAGCGTGGCGTAACCTGTCCCCTATTTACATCAGATGGTCCATGGCGAGCTACTCTGAAAGCTGGAACCTTAATCGAAGATGATCTCTTTGTAACAGGGAATTTTGGTTCTAAGGCACCTTACAACTTTTCACAGATGCAGGAATTCTTTGATGAGCATGGCAAGAAATGGCCACTTATGTGTATGGAGTTCTGGGATGGTTGGTTTAATCGTTGGAAAGAACCGATTATCACACGGGATCCGAAAGAATTAGCAGAAGCTGTTCGTGAGGTATTGGAGCAAGGCTCTATCAATCTTTACATGTTCCATGGTGGTACAAACTTTGGCTTCATGAATGGTTGCTCGGCTCGAGGGACTTTGGACTTGCCACAAGTTACATCATATGATTACGATGCTCTTCTTGATGAAGAAGGAAATCCAACTGCCAAATATCTGGCAGTCAAGAAGATGATGGCGACACATTTCCCAGAGTATCCGCAGTTAGAACCACTTTACAAAGAGAGTATGGAGTTGGATGCTATTCCACTAGTTGAAAAAGTTTCCTTGTTTGAAACCTTGGATAGTCTGTCAAGTCCTGTAGAAAGTCTCTATCCTAAAAAGATGGAGGAATTGGGACAAAGTTACGGCTACCTACTCTATCGAACAGAAACAAACTGGGATGCAGAAGAAGAAAGACTTCGTATCATTGACGGTCGAGATAGGGCCCAGCTTTATGTCGATGGTCAGTGGGTTGAAACCCAATATCAGACAGAAATTGGGGAAGATATTTTTTATCAAGGTGAAGAGAAAGCGCTGTCTAGATTGGATATCTTGGTAGAAAATATGGGGCGTGTCAACTATGGACATAAGTTCTTAGCAGATACGCAACGTAAGGGAATTCGGACAGGGGTTTGTAAGGATTTGCACTTCTTACTAAACTGGAAACACTATCCACTTCCACTAGATAATCCTGAGAAAATTGATTTTTCAAAAGGATGGGCAGAAGGACAACCAGCCTTTTACGCTTATGACTTTACAGTCCAAGAGCCAAAAGATACTTACCTAGACTTATCTGAGTTTGGTAAGGGAGTTGCCTTTGTCAATGGGCAGAATCTAGGACGTTTTTGGAACGTCGGCCCAACCCTCTCGCTTTATATCCCTCATAGCTATCTTAAGGAGGGTGCCAACCGCATCATTATCTTTGAGACAGAGGGTGAATATAAAGAAGAGATTCATTTAACTCGTAAACCTACACTAAAACATATAAAGGGGGAAAATTTATGACAATTGTAGGATGCCGTATCGATGGACGTTTGATCCACGGACAAGTAGCCAATCTTTGGGCAGGGAAACTAAATGTTTCACGTATTATGGTTGTAGACGACGAAGTTGTCAACAACGATGTTGAAAAGAGTGGTTTGAAACTTGCGACACCACCAGGTGTGAAATTGAGTATTTTGCCAATTGAAAAAGCGGCAGCCAATATTCTTGCTGGAAAATACGATAGCCAACGTCTCTTTATCGTGGCTCGTAAACCAGACCGTTTCCTTGGTTTGGTAGAAGCAGGTGTACCACTTGAAACCCTTAATGTTGGGAATATGTCTCAAACACCAGAAACTCGTTCTATTACACGTTCTATCAACGTAGTAGACAAGGATGTGGAAGATTTCCACAAACTAGCAGAAAAAGGTGTTAAATTAACTGCTCAAATGGTTCCAAATGATCCAATTTCAGACTTTTTGAGCTTATTAAAATAGGAAAAAATTTTTAGGAGGTCATTGTTATGATACAATGGTGGCAAATTTTACTTCTCACTTTGTACTCAGCTTATCAAATCTGTGATGAGTTGACGATCGTTTCATCTGCAGGTTCCCCTGTATTTGCTGGTTTTATTACTGGTTTAATTATGGGAGATGTGACTACTGGTCTGCTTATCGGTGGTAACTTGCAACTGTTCGTTCTTGGGGTTGGTACCTTCGGTGGTGCTTCTCGTATTGACGCAACTTCTGGTGCGGTTCTTGCGACAGCCTTCTCTGTTTCACAAGGAATTGATACAGCACTTGCGATTACAACAATCGCTGTGCCAGTAGCAGCTCTCTTGACTTACTTCGACGTTCTTGGACGTATGACTACTACCTTCTTCGCTCACCGTGTGGATGCTGCAATCGAACGCTTTGACTACAAAGGAATCGAACGTAACTACTTACTTGGTGCGATTCCTTGGGCTTTATCTCGTGCCCTTCCAGTCTTCTTCGCGCTTGCCTTTGGTGGTGCCTTCGTACAATCAGTGGTAGACTTAGTTGAAGCATATAAATGGGTTGCAGATGGTTTGACACTCGCAGGACGTATGCTTCCAGGTCTTGGATTTGCAATCTTGCTTCGTTACCTTCCAGTTAAACGTAACCTTCACTACCTTGCAATGGGATTTGGTTTGACAGCTATGTTGACTGTTCTTTACTCATATGTAACAGGTCTTGGTGGCGCTGTTGCTGGTATCGTAGGTACTCTACCGAAAGATGTTGCTGAAAAAATTGGCTTCGTGAACAACTTCAAAGGATTGTCTATGATTGGTATCTCTATCGTAGGTATCTTCCTTGCAGTGCTTCACTTCAAAAATAGCCAAAAAGTAGCTGTAGCAGCACCTTCTACACCATCAGAAAGTGGGGAAATCGAAGATGACGAATTCTAATTACAAACTTACAAAAGAAGATTTTAATCAAATCAACAAACGTAGCTTGTTTACTTTCCAATTGGGTTGGAACTACGAACGTATGCAAGCTTCTGGTTACCTTTACATGATCTTACCTCAATTGCGTAAAATGTATGGGGATGGAACTCCTGAATTGAAAGAAATGATGAAAGTTCATACTCAATTCTTCAATACTTCACCATTCTTCCACACAATCATCGCTGGTTTTGATCTTGCCATGGAAGAAAAAGATGGTGTAGGTTCAAAAGATGCCGTTAATGGTATCAAGACAGGTTTGATGGGACCATTCGCTCCTCTTGGAGATACAATTTTTGGTTCACTTGTACCTGCTATCATGGGATCTATCGCAGCAACTATGGCTATCGCTGGCCAACCATGGGGAATCTTCCTTTGGATCGCAGTTGCAGTAGCGTATGACATCTTCCGTTGGAAACAGTTGGAATTTGCCTACAAAGAAGGGGTTAACCTTATCAACAACATGCAAAGTACCTTGACAGCTTTGATTGACGCTGCATCTGTACTTGGTGTCTTCATGATGGGTGCTCTTGTAGCAACAATGATCAACTTTGAAATTTCTTACAAATGGGCAATCGGTGAGAAGATGATTGACTTCCAAGATATCTTGAACTCAATCTTCCCACGCTTGCTTCCAGCAATCTTTACTGCCTTTATCTTCTGGTTGCTTGGTAAGAAAGGTATGAACTCTACTAAAGCTATCGGTATTATTATCGTACTTGCTTTGGCTCTTTCTGCCTTTGGTAAATTTGTACTTGGAATGGGCGCATAATTTATGGCTAAATCATTAATTTTGGTGAGTCATGGTCGTTTCTGTGAAGAGCTTAAAGGTAGCACAGAAATGATCATGGGTCCACAAGACAATATTCATGCAGTGGCTCTTCTTCCAGAAGATGGCCCAGAAGAATTTACTGCAAAATTTGAAGCTGCTATTGAAGGATTGGATGATTTCCTAGTCTTTGCGGATCTTCTCGGTGGAACACCATGTAACGTGGTAAGTCGTTTGATTATGGAAGGTCGTGATATTGACCTTTACGCAGGGATGAATCTTCCAATGGTGATTGAATTTATCAATGCGAGTCTTACAGGCGCAGATGCGGACTATAAGAGCCGTGCTGCAGAAAGCATCGTGAAAGTCAATGACCTGTTAGCGGGCTTCGATGATGACGAAGATGAATAAGATGTGACAACGTGAAAATCACAGGGAAAATAGGTGATAGGAGGATGGAGCGATGCTCCGACGATAATCGGTCTTTTTCCCAAAGATTTTAGTTGGAACTCGATTCAATAAGATGTGACAACGTGAAAATCGTTAGAACATTTTATATAGAATATACATGGGAATGGGGCTTACTCCCATTCCCATCTTTAATAGAAAAAGAGGAACTCAATGCTACATTATACAAAAGAAGACTTACTCGAGTTGGGTGCAGAAATCACTACACGTGAAATCTACCAACAGCCTGATGTATGGAAAGAAGCTTTTGAATCTTATCAAGCAAAGCGTGAAGAAATTGCAGCCTTCCTACAAGGAATTGCTGATAAACATGACTATATCAAGGTTATCTTGACAGGTGCTGGGACTTCTGCTTATGTGGGAGATACCTTGGCACCTTACTTTAAGGAAGTTTATGACGAACGCAAATGGAATTTCAATGCTATTGCGACAACAGATATCGTTGCCAATCCAGAAACTTACTTGAAAAAAGATGTGGCGACTGTCCTTGTATCTTTTGCTCGTAGTGGGAACTCGCCTGAAAGTGTGGCGACTGTTGATTTGGCAAAAGCCTTGGTGGATGAGCTTTATCAAGTGACGATTACTTGTGCGGCAGATGGTAAATTGGCTCTTCAAGCTCATGGAGATGACCGTAATCTCTTGCTTTTGCAACCAGCTGCTTCTAATGATGCTGGCTTTGCCATGACTTCTAGCTTTACGTCTATGATGTTAACAGCTCTCTTGGTCTTTGATCCTACAGAATTTGCTGTGAAAGCTGAACGTTTTGAAGTTATATCTAGTCTTGCCCGTAAAATTCTAGACAAGGCAGAAGATGTTAAAGAGCTTGTTGATTTAGACTTTAACCGCGTCATTTATCTAGGCGCTGGTCCTTTCTTCGGTCTTGCTCATGAAGCTCAGCTCAAGATTTTGGAATTGACAGCTGGTCAAGTTGCGACCATGTATGAAAGTCCAGTCGGCTTCCGTCACGGTCCAAAATCTCTTATCAACGAAGATACAGTTGTTTTGGTCTTTGGTACAACAACAGACTACACTCGCAAGTACGACTTGGACTTGGTTCGTGAAGTTGCGGGTGACCAGATTGCTCGTTGTGTTGTGCTTTTGAGTGATCAAGCCTTTGGTCTTGAAAATGTCAAAGAAGTTGCCCTTGGTTGTGGCGGTGTCTTGAATGATATTTACCGTGTCTTCCCTTACATCGTTTATGCTCAACTCTTTGCCCTATTGACTTCACTCAAGGTAGAAAATAAACCAGATACACCGTCTCCTACAGGTACAGTAAACCGTGTGGTACAAGGTGTTATCATCCACGAATATCAAAAGTAAGACAGTGTTTATGAATTCTTGAAAGAGGATTTGTAAATCATCAGATAAACCATAGATTGTCAAGGCGCTTTCTATGGTTTGTTTGCTTGAGAGAAATAGTAAAAGGAGAAGAGAATGAAATCATACACAGAGCATGTATTTGGAAATGTTGAGGGACAAGATGTCTTGGCTTATCGTTTTGAGACTGACGGTGGCTACCAACTTGAGGTTATGACTTATGGTGCGACCATCTTGCGCTATGTCGCACCTGACAAGGCTGGAAATTTTGCCAATGTTATCTTGGGATTTGATGACTTTAATAGTTATGTAGGCAATAGTCCCAAGCATGGAGCAAGTGTAGGTCCTGTGGCAGGTCGTATCGCAGGTGCGACCTTTGAGCTTAATGGCAAGACCTATGACCTTGAGGTCAACAATGCTAGCAACTGTAATCACAGTGGTTCAACAGGTTGGGATTCTAGCTTGTTTGAACTAGTTGAAGTGAGCGACCATGGCTTGACTCTCTACACAGAGCGTACAGATGGGACAGGAGGATTTCCTGGAAATCTTAAGATTTGGATCAGTTATCACTTAGAAGAAAATGGAGCTTACGAGGTTAGCTATAAAGTAACAACTGATCAAGATACGCTGGTCAATCCAACTAACCACAGCTATTTTAACTTGTCTGGTGATTTCACGCAGACGATTGACCGCCATGTCTTCCAGCTAAATACTGAGGGCATTTATCCAATCGCTCCCGACGGTGTTCCGGCCAAAACTCCAGATGCCAATCGTGACGTAGTAAAACACATCTACAATGGTGCCTTGTTGAAAGACATCTTTGCAGAAGAAGATGAGCAAATCCAACTGGTATCTGGTTTGGATCATCCATTTGCCCTTCCTGCAGGTCATGACAATGCTGGATTCCTTTATGACCAAAATTCAGGTCGCTTCCTGCTCTTCAAGACAGAGGCTCCTTGTTTTGTTGTCTATACAGCAAACTTTGTGGATGAAAGTGTCATCATAGGAGGTCGACCAATGGTACAGCACAATGGGATTGCCCTTGAAGCGCAAGCTTTACCAGATGCTATTCACAGTGACCTCAAAGACCAAGTCATTCTCAAAGCCGGTCAAACTTTCACAAGTAAGACACGTTATGAACTTGTTGTGAAATAAAGGATGAAGATTCTACTTTTCGGGGTGAGTTTTATTTACCTCATGACATTAGTAGAAATGGGCAAATAGTAGGGGAATATGATATAATCTAATAGTGAAAATACCTGTCCTATCTAGAGGATAAAAGGAGAAAAAGATGAAGAAAATTGTATTTGCTAGCGCCTTGGCTTTGACCTTGGCTGGAGCAGTTTTGACAACTGATGTTTTTGCTAATGACAGATTGGTGGCAACACAATCTGCTGATGGTAGAAATGAAAATGTTTTGAGTTCAGAAGTGTTAAATCCTTCTAGTGGCAATGTTTTAGTTGGGATTAAGGGAGAATTTTTAACCCCAGATAAACAAGCTATTTTGGATGCGATTAATAAGATTCGTAAGGAAGCAGCTGATGAAGGTTTGGTAGATAAGTATGTCCCTATCAAATGGTCTACTGATCTTGAGAAAACTGCTTTTGTACGCGCTACTGAGGTGTCAGTAACTCTGAAACCTGAGCGTCTTTCTACGAAAGAAATCTGGACTGCTTTTCCATCTAGTAATAATATAAGAGGAGAAGCTTTAGATGTGAACTATGAAGGTTTTCTAAAAGCAATTGAAAACTGGCATGCTGAAAAGGCGAATTATGTAGCGAAAAAGAAGGGTGGAACATCTAAAGAATTTACAGGTTATTATGAGGTTCTGATCAATTCTAAATTTACCTATGTGGGTCTCGCGGCTTTTAGAAATGCAGCTAGTTCTCAGAAAGTGGCAACGATTTCTATAGCTTTAGGTGATGATGCTTCTTCAGAGGAATTGGCTGGTGGATATGGTTCTGCTATTCAGTATACAGAAGTGACTGCATCAAACCTTTCAACAGTTAAAAGTAAAGCTACGGTTGTAGAAAAACCGCTGAAAGATTTTAGAACATCTACATCTAGTCAGTCTGGTTGGGTGAAGTCTAATGGAAAATGGTATTTTTATGAGTCTGGTGATGTGAAGACAGGCTGGGTGAAAACAGGTGGTAAATGGTACTACTTGAATGATTTAGGTGTCATGCAGACTGGATTTGTAGAAGTTGATGGAGCATGGTATTTCCTTGATAGTTCTGGCGCGATGTTTACAGGCTGGGGAACAGATGGTAGCAGATGGTTCTATTTTGATGGTTCAGGAGCTATGAAGACAGGCTGGTATAAGGAAAATGGTACTTGGTATTATCTTGATCAATCAGGTATAATGAAGACAGGTTGGTTTAAAGTTGGTCAATACTGGTACTATGCATATGGTTCAGGAGCTTTGGCTGTGAACACAACAACACCAGATGGTTATCGTGTAAATGGTAATGGTGAATGGGTAAACTAGGCTGAAGATAGTAAGTCATAGGTAAAGTATTCATCTTACTTAGCAAAAAGAATGAACGATAAGAAAGAGGTTGATGGTACACATTGGCCTCTTTTTGTTAGAATAGAGGCTTCAAGTTGTCTGACTTGACTTTCTTGATGGATATTATATAATAGTTGTAACAAAAACAATTACAACCAGAAAAGAGAACCATTTATGACCTATGAATACAAGAGCCACATTTATTTAGCAGAGGCAGTTTTAAATGTAAAGGACTTGGCAAGTCAAACAGCCTTTTATCAGCAAATTATTGGTTTAGAAATCTTATCTCAAACTGAGACAGAGGTCATTCTGGGACTTGGTGGAAAAGCCTTGGTACAGCTGATTCAAGCACAAGAGAGTGGAGAAGTAAGAGAACATTATGGTCTTTACCATCTGGCTATTCTCTTGCCGACACGAAAGGCTTTGGCTGATGTCTTGAAACACCTGACAGATTTACAGATTCCTCTTGTCGGCGGTGCAGACCACGGTTACAGTGAGGCTCTTTACTTGGAGGATTTGGAGGGAAATGGCATTGAACTCTATCGAGATAAGCCGGTTTCCACATGGGATATTCGAGAAGATGGACGCATTATCGGAGTGACGGAGGCTCTTGCAGCGCAGGACGTTTATGAGTTGGGGGAAAGAGTAGAGCCCTTTATCCTAGCAGAAGGCACGAGAATGGGGCATATTCATCTTTCCGTCAAGGATAGTCGAAAGTCCAGCCAGTTTTATCAAAAGGTGTTAGGGTTAGAGGATAAATTCAGTGTGCCTAGCGCTAGTTGGATTGCAGCTGGGAACTACCATCATCATTTAGCAGTCAACGAATGGGGAGGAAAAGGCCTAGCTCCGCGTAAGCAAGGCTTGCCAGGTTTATCCTACTATGTCATTGAGGTCGCTCGTAAAGAAGAATTGTTAACGATTGTGCAGCGAGCACAAGCAGTTGCTACCCCAATCAAGTGGCTGACATCTAGCCAGCTGGAAATCACAGACCCAGATGGAATTGTGACTCGTATTCGCTTAGCAAGATAGACAGGCTGTAATCACCAAGTCCTTCGGCGGCAATGTTGTCCTAGCGGGTAATCCCGCGCGCGTGATTAAGGAGATACCTGTTAAAATAGAAGTAGGAGAGGTTGGGAAAAACTCAATTTCAGGAAAAATGAAGTAAATCTTTCAACAATAAAACGCATAATATCAAGGCTGTTCATTCATTACCTGATATTATGCGTTTTTCTGATTTCAAAGACGTTTTACTCAGCCTCTTTTTGTAGGTTTGATACTTGAAGTCACTCTTCTTTATCATTATGGAATTGCTCCATACAGTTGAGTAGTTTAGATGGTGGTGTTTGTCTAACATAAAAAATTCATAATCGATAGCAAAATAGATATGACGACACTTTGATATATTATCATAAATCTTTTTTATGGTCACAATAGAAAATATATATTAGTCAAGCTAGAAGATTCGTAGTAGAATAATTAGCAAATAAAAGCAAAGGGGTTATTTTATGAAATTAGTTAATTTATGGTCAAAACTTTCACTCGGTTTGCAATTATTGCTAGCTTTGATTTTAGGTGTTATTTTTGCAGTAATCTGGCCACAATTTGCAGATTTTTATCAATTTCTAGGACAAGCGTTTATTAAATTGGTGAACATGGTCATTATTCCACTGATATTTCCAATTATAGTAGTTGCAGTGGCTAGTGTTATTGGAAAAAAATCGTTTGGTAAAATTTTAACGAAGACCTTACTCTACTTTTTTGCTGTTACAACTGTGATTACTTTATTATTTGTATTTTCTAGTTATTATTTGGGATTTGGACAAGGTGTGAATATTGGCCAAACTGGTGGTAATATTGATGGGATGGCTAATAATGTCCAATTGAGTGAGTTTTTACTTGGTTTTATTCCTTCAAATATTGTGAAGTCAATTTCAGAAGGATCTCTTCTTCCAATTATTGTTTTTGCTATTTTTCTTGGTTATGGAATTGGTAGTTTGAAGAGTGATAAAACCAAAAAAATTCTTGAAGGTTTCCAGATCTGGATTGAAGCTATTTATAAAATTGTAACTGTTATTGTAAAATTATCTCCTATCGGAATCTTTGGCTTTATTGCAAAAGATGTCGCTAGTACAGGAATTGATAAGTTAGTTGGACTTGGTCAATTTGTTATCGGAACTTATTTGGCTTATGGAGTTCTCATTTTAGTTATTTTCCCTCTGATTGCCTCTATCTTTAAAGTTCCATATTTGACTGCTTTTCGTGAAAATTGGAGCCTCTTGACTCTAGCATTTATTTCAGGTAGTTCGAGTGTTGTGTTGCCGTCCTTATTGAAGGATTTAAAGAAACAGGGACATGATGAGAATACGATTGATTTGGTTATCCCTTTAGGATATACCTTTAATCTAGAAGGAGCAGCTGTCTATTTTTCAGTAGCTACTATTTTTATCGCACATGCCTACGGTATCCAATTTTCATTATCAAGCCTCTTATTTACAGTTTTACTTTTGACCTTGATTGGGAAAACTGCAGCTACTGTTCCATCAGGAGCTATCGTAGTTTTGTTGGCAGCAGCACCCCAGCTTGGATTGCCAGCAGAAGGAGTGGCCTTGATTTTTGCAGTTGATTTCTTTGTAAATGCTGGCCGTACAATGATTAATGTTTTGGGTCAAATCTTAACAGTCAGTGTCATTGAAAAAACAGAAGGTTATAGTTTAGAAGAAGACAAGCAACATCAATTGTCAGTTAATTTTTCTTAAAGGAGATATGAGTTATGAGTAACGCAAAAGTTTATGTGATTCATGAAAATATTGAATGGACACAGCATTTAGTAAAATGGTTAGAAAAAATACAAGTACCTTATGAACTATGGGATTTATCGAGTGGGATATTAGATCTTCAAAGTCCGCCTCCACAAGGGATTTTCTATAATAGGATGTCCGCATCTTCTCATACGAGAGGACATCGCTATGCACCAGAGTTTACGGAGCAGGTGCTTACTTGGCTAGAGGCTCATGGACGTAAAGTAGTTAATGGAACTGGAGCCGTTAACCTAGAAATCAGTAAGGTGAAACAATATTTGAAATTAAATGAATCTGGTATTGAGACTCCAGCAACAGTTGCTGTTTTGGGACCGGAAAATATTATTGAAGCAGCAAGAAAATTGAATATCTATCCTTTGATTACCAAGCATAATAGAGCAGGAAAAGGATTAGGAGTTCAACTTTTCCAAAATGAAGAGGAACTTGAATATTATGTTAATAGTTCTACTTTTGAACCTTCAGTAGACGGGATTACCTTGTTACAAGCCTACATCAAACCAAGTGATGGTCGTATTCGTCGTTCAGAGTTTATCAATCAGAAATTTCTTTATACTGTTTCAATTGATTCTTCAGATGGTTTCCAACTTTGTCCAGCAGATGGTTGTCAAATCGGTAAGAGGCCAGAACAACTGGAAACTTCTGAAAAATTCCAAATTACAGAACCTCTACCAGAATCTCAAAAAGAAGCTTATGAAGCCTTCCTTAAAAATGCTCATATTGATGTGGCAGCTATAGAATGGGTTCAATCAGAAAGCGGAGATATTTATGTGTATGATGTAAATACCAATACAAACTATAATCCTACAGCGGAACAGAATGCTGACATCTTTGCTCATCAACATCTGGCTGAATATTTAAAGAGGGAGTTAGAAGGTCTTTATAGTGAATGATCATCTTGGAAGTTGATCTTTTAAAAATTTGATAATAACTTCTAGATAGAGTAAGACATAAATACTTTTCTTTCAAGGTGACAGTTATCAGCAACAACTACTACTAATATATAACGCCCCCTCTGCAGATTTTAATTACAGAGGGGCTACGTTTGTGATGTTTACTCTAATTCCTTATGATTTATGAAATCACTTAGTGTTGAGAATTCCAAGAATACTGATATTTTTTCTCCTCAGTTCCTCAGCTTCCTCCTTGACACTCCGTCAGCTTTTGATACAATAGTACAAAATTAGAGGAGGTGGGTTATGATTCAGAAACATGCGATTCCTATTTTAGAGTTTGATGACAATCCTCAGGCGGTTATCATGCCTGATCACGAGGGGCTGGATTTGCATTTGCCCAAGAAGTGTGTCTATGCTTTTTTAGGTGAGGAGATTGACCGCTATGCGAGGGAAGTAGGGGCGGATTGTGTCGGCGAATTCGTTTCAGCCACCAAGACCTATCCAGTCTATGTCGTTAACTACAAGGACGAGGAACTTTGTTTGGCTCAGGCTCCTGTTGGTTCAGCTCCAGCAGCCCAGTTTATGGATTGGTTGATTGGCTATGGTGTGGAGCAGATTATTTCCACTGGAACCTGTGGTGTGCTGGCTGATATAGAAGAAAATGCCTTTCTAGTCCCTGTTCGCGCTCTGCGAGATGAAGGAGCCAGTTACCACTATGTGGCACCTTCTCGTTATATGGAAATGCAGCCAGAGGCTATTGCTGCCATTGAGCGAGTTTTGGTTGATAGAGGGATTCCTTATGAAGAAGTCATGACCTGGACGACAGATGGTTTTTACCGAGAAACGGCTGAAAAGGTGGCTTATCGCAAGGAAGAAGGCTGTGCTGTTGTGGAGATGGAGTGTTCTGCGCTCGCGGCAGTAGCCCAACTGCGTGGGGTTCTCTGGGGAGAATTGTTGTTCACAGCTGATTCCTTAGCAGACTTGGACCAGTACGATAGTCGTGACTGGGGTTCAGAAGCTTTCGAGAAGGCCTTGGAACTCTGCCTTGAGATAGCCTCTAAGTTCTAGCTACTCTTCTTCTTTTTATGGTACAATGGATATATGTTATTCAAATTATTTGTGAAAAAACTTGAAAGAGTCTTTGGTGGACTTTCGCCAGCACGTCGGATTTTTTTAAGTTTCGCTGGAGTTATTTTTATAGGCTCTCTCCTTTTGAGTTTGCCTTTTGTTCAGGTAAGTGGTTCTCAAGCCACTTATTTTGACCATCTCTTTACGACGGTGTCCATGGTCTGTGTGACTGGCCTTTTTACGCAACCAGTGGCTACTACCTATAATGTCTGGGGGCAGTTGATTTGTATGTTCTTGATACAGATTGGTGGTCTGGGGCTTATGACCTTTATCGGGGTCTTTTATATTCAGGGGAAGCAAAAGCTCAGTCTTCGCAGTCGTGAAACCATTCAGGAGAGCTTCAGTTACGGGGAGACTCGGTCGTTGAGGGCTTTTATACGATCCATCTTTTTGACGACTTTTCTGGTGGAGGGCTTGGGTGCCTTTCTGTTAAGTTTCCGTTTTATTCCTGAGTTCGGCTGGGGACGAGGCATTTTTACTTCTATCTTTTTAGCCATTTCAGCCTTTTGTAATGCTGGTTTTGATAATTTCGGCAGTAGCAGTTTAGTGGCTTTTCAGACAGATCCCTTGATCAATCTGGTCATTGCTGGCTTGATTATCACAGGTGGTCTTGGCTTTATGGTTTGGTTTGACTTGGCAACCCAGTTTGACAAGAAGAAAAAACGCCGTCTGCGTTTCCACACCAAACTAGTCCTCTTCTTGACTGCAGGGATTTTGCTGTTTGGGACAGTATCTACACTCTTTACGGAGTGGCAAAATCCGGGCACTATTGGCAATCTCAGTGTCCCAGAGAAAGTTTTGGTTAGCTTTTTCCAAACCGTCAGCATGAGAACGGCTGGCTTTGCCTCTATTGACTACACCCAAGCTCGGCCTGTGACCTTGTTTATCTATATCCTACAGATGTTTCTGGGTGGGGCGCCTGGCGGGACGGCTGGTGGGCTCAAGATTACGACTTTCTTTGTCTTATTGGTCTTTGCGCGTAGTGAATTGCTGGGCTTGCCTCATGCCAATGTTGCGCAGAGAACCATTGAGGCTCGAACAGTCCAAAAATCCTTTAGTGTCTTTATTATTTTTTTGATGACCTTCTTGTTGGGCTTGATGTTGTTGGGAATTACAGCAGAAGGAACACCGCGATTTATCTACCTCATGTTTGAGACCATTTCAGCCCTTGCGACAGTTGGGGTAACGGCAAATCTGACACCAGAATTGGGCAAGCTAGCTCTCAGCATTGTTATGGTGCTCATGTTTATCGGCCGTATCGGTCCCTTGACCTTGCTGGTTAGTCTAGCTGACTACCAGCCTGATAAGAAAGATTTGATTCAGTATATGAAAGCAGATATTAGTATTGGATAAGAAAGGAAGAACGATGTCAGATCGTACGATTGGAATTTTAGGCTTGGGGATTTTCGGGAGTAGTGTCCTGACGGCCCTCGCCAAGCAAGATATGAATATTATTGCTATTGACGACCACGCAGAGCACATCAATCAATTTGAGCCAGTTTTGGCGCGTGGAGTAGTTGGCGATATTACAGACGAGGAACTCCTCAGAACTGCAGGAATTGATACCTGTGATACGGTTGTAGTGGCAACGGGGGAAAATCTAGAGTCGAGTGTGCTTGCAGTCATGCACTGTAAGAGTTTGGGGGTACCAAGGGTTATTGTCAAGGTCAAAAGCCAGACAGCTAAGAAAGTGCTGGAAAAAATCGGTGCCGACTCGGTGATCTCGCCTGAGTATGAAATGGGGCAGTCCCTAGCACAGACCATTCTCTTTCATAACAATGTTGATGTCTTCCAGCTGGATAAAAATGTGTCTATCGTGGAGATGAAAATTCCGAGTGTTTGGGCAGGTCAAAGTTTGAGCCAGCTAGATCTACGTGGTAAATACAATCTCAATGTCCTAGGATTTCGTGAACAAGAAAATTCACCGCTGGATGTCCAGTTTGGGCCTAATGACCTCTTGAAGGCAGATGCCTATATCTTGGCGGTCATTAACAACCAGTATCTAGATGACTTAGCAGAATTAAATTCGTAAAAAAATTAATATAAGTATTTTATAAGAGGGATTTAAGAAAAATTTTAACTTTTTCTTAATCCTTTTTAATTTTAGGAGATTATACTAGAGTCATCAAATAAAGAAAAACTCTAAGGAGAATCCTATGAAATTCAATCCAAATCAAAGATATACTCGTTGGTCTATTCGCCGTCTCAGTGTCGGTGTTGCCTCAGTTGTTGTGGCCAGTGGCTTTTTTGTCCTAGTTGGTCAACCAAGTTCTGCACGTGCCGATGTGGCCAATCCAACCCCTGCTCAAGTAGTGCCAGACGCAGATTCGGTGAGTGAAAAGGGCGACTTACCAGTAGAAGTTCTCAAAGAAGCAGTTGATACAGCTCTTCCTTCAGAGCAGGCAGAATCAACATCTAAAGCCAGCTTGGATACTGCAAGCTCTCCAGAAAAAGCGGATGTATCTGATAAAGACCAAGCAGTAGCTCCAAAAAAAGAAGTGCAAGCAAAACCAGAATCTAAGAAACAAACAGAAGATGCGGTTAAACCTGTGGAAAGTCCTGCGGCTACAGTTGCTGGACAAGACCGTGAAGCAAGTGAAGCTCAACCAGTAACCACTCCAGCTGAAGTACAAAAAGGTGTAGCTGACAATACTAAAGACACAGTAGACGTTCCAGCCACTTACCTAGATAAAGCTAACTTCCCAGGCCCATTCACAGCCGGTGTTAACCAAGTCATTCCATATGAATTCTTCGCTGGTGACGGTATGTTAACACGCCTTATCTTGAAAGCCTCAGACAAGGCCCCATGGTCAGACAATGGCTCAGCAAAAAATCCTGCTCTTCCACCAGTAGAAAAATTGGGCAAAGGTCTCTACTTCTACGAAGTGGACTTGGCAGGTACCCAAGGTAAATCAGATAAAGAGTTGCTTGACCTCTTGAAACAAAACGGCACACAAAGCTATAAAGCAACTATCAAAGTGTACGGCGCAAAAGATGGCAAGGCCGATTTGAGCAATCTCGTAGCGACAAAAGATTTGACAGTAAACTTGAATGGCTTGACCACTCCAGCTGAAGTGCAAAAAGGTGTGGCCGACAATACTAAAGACACAGTAGACGTCCCAGCCACTTACTTGGACAAGGCTAACTTCCCAGGCCCATTCACAGCCGGTGTTAACCAAGTTATTCCATACGAACTCTTCGCTGGTGATGGTATGTTAACTCGTCTGATTTTGAAAGCCTCAGATAAGGCTCCATGGTCAGACAATGGCTCAGCTAAAAACCCCGCTCTTCCACCAGTAGAAAAATTAGGCAAAGGTCTTTACTTCTACGAAGTAGATTTGGCAGGAACTCAAGGTAAATCAGATAAAGAGCTTCTTGATTTGTTAAAACAAAATGGTACTCAAAGCTATAAAGCTACCATCAAAGTGTACGGTGCTAAAGATGGCAAGGCTGATTTGACTAACCTTGTAGCGACTAAAGATTTGGATGTTAACTTGAATGGTTTGACCACCCCAGCTGAAGTGCAAAAAGGTGTGGCTGACAATACTAAAGACACAGTAGATGTTCCAGCCACTTACCTAGATAAAGCCAACTTCCCTGGCCCATTCACAGCTGGTGTCAACCAAGTCATCCCATATGAATTCTTCGCAGGTGACGGTATGTTGACTCGTCTGATTTTGAAAGCTTCTGACAAGGCTCCATGGTCAGATAACGGTTCAGCTAAAAACCCCGCTCTTCCACCAGTAGAGAAATTGGGCAAAGGCCTCTACTTCTATGAAGTAGACTTGGCAGGTACTCAAGGTAAATCTGATAAAGAATTGCTTGACCTCTTGAAACAAAATGGAACTCACAGCTACAAGGCAACTATCAAAGTGTACGGTGCCAAAGATGGCAAGGCAGACTTGAGCAATCTTGTAGCGACTAAGGATTTGACAGTAAACTTGAATGGACATCAGTCTCTTACTCAGATGCAATCAGGCTTCGTCCCATCTTCTAATGGTGTAGCTATGCCGGCTCCAATGATGAATAGTCATCAAGATACGTCTAAGATGAACGCTCAAATGCCAAGTGCCAATCAAGATGAGATGAAATCTAAAACGCCAGCTGCTAGCCAGGATAAGATGATGACTAACAAAGAGCAGGACAAAACCATGAATGCTAGCCAGCCTATGGCAACACCAAGCATGAAACAAGATCAAGCTCCAGCAGCCTCAAGCAAAATGTCTGATGAAGGCAAGATGGCATCTAATAACAAGGTATCAAGTCCAATGATGGCTGATCAAATGAAAGACAAAAAAGACATGCTTCCATATACTGGTGAAGCCCAAACATCAATGGCTACTCTTGGATTCTTTGGACTCGCCTTAGCAGGACTGTTAGGTGGTCTCGGTTTGAAAGCTAAAAAAGAGGAAAATGACTAGTCTAGCTACAGACTTTCCATCTAGGATTTGAAAAATCCAGATATCGATTAGAATGTTCGTAAAGAGATTAAAATAGTGTTATACTATTGTGGTATAGCACTGTTTTTTTCAAAGGAGAGACAGATGGGAAAGACAATTTTACTCGTTGACGACGAGGTAGAAATCACAGATATTCATCAACGTTATTTGGTTCAGGCAGGATATCAGGTTTTGGTGGCCCATGATGGGGTAGAGGCCCTAGAAATATTCAAGCGAAAACCGATTGATTTGATTATTACAGATATCATGATGCCTCGGATGGATGGTTATGACTTGATTAGCGAGGTCCAGTATCAATCTCCGGATCAGCCTTTTCTCTTTATCACGGCTAAGACTAGCGAGCAGGACAAGATTTATGGCCTGAGCTTAGGGGCAGATGACTTTATTGCCAAGCCCTTTAGCCCTCGTGAACTGGTTTTGCGTGTCCACAATATCTTGCGTCGCCTTCATCGTGGAGGTGAGTCAGAAGTTGTCAGTCTCGGGGATTTACGGATGAATCACAGTAGTCATGAGGTCCAAGTCGGAGATGTGGGGCTTGATTTGACCGTCAAATCCTTCGAACTTCTATGGCTTTTAGCCAGCAATCCAGAGCGCGTTTTTTCTAAGACAGACCTCTATGAAAAGGTCTGGCAGGAAGACTATGTAGATGATACCAATACCTTGAATGTTCATATTCATGCTCTTCGACAGGAGTTGGCTAAACATGCTAGTTCAGAAACACCTACCATCAAAACCGTCTGGGGCTTGGGCTACAAAATTGAGAAAGCACGAGGTAGTTAATGAAATTAAAAAGTTATATTTTAGTGGGGTATATCATTTCAACACTCCTAACGATTATCGTGGTTTTTTGGGCTATCCAGCGAATGTTAATTGAAGAAAGAGAAATTTATTTCCTAGTGGGGATGACTCTCGTGGCTAGTTTTATCGGTGCTGGGATTAGTCTCTTTCTCCTATCTCCGGTCTTTACGTCGTTGGGCAAACTCAAGGAACATGCAAAGCGGGTAGCGGACAAGGACTTTTCATCAAATCTGGAGGTTCAAGGACCTGTAGAATTTCAGCAGTTAGGGCAAGCCTTCAATGAGATGTCCCATGATTTGCAGGCGACCTTTGATTCCTTGGAAGAAAGCGAACGAGAAAAGGGCTTGATGATTGCCCAGCTATCGCATGATATCAAGACCCCCATCACTTCAATCCAAGCGACGGTAGAAGGGATTTTGGATGGGGTTATCAAGGAAGGAGAACAGGACCATTATCTAGCAACCATTGGACGCCAGACTGAAAGGCTCAATAAACTGGTTGAGGAGTTGAATTTTTTGACTCTAAACACAGTTAGAAATCAGGTCGAAACGACCAGCAAAGACAGCATTTTTCTGGATCAGCTCTTGATTGAGTGCATGAGCGAATTTCAGTTCTTGATTGAGCAGGAAGAGCGAGATGTCCATTTGCAGGTAATCCCAGAGTCTGCCCGGATTGAGGGAGATTATGCCAAACTTTCTCGTATATTGGTGAATCTGGTCAATAACGCTTTTAAATACTCTGCTCCAGGAACCAAGCTGGAAGTGGTGGCTAAGCTGGAAAATAACCAGCTTTCAATCAGTGTAACGGATGAGGGGCAGGGCATTGCTCCAGAGGACTTGGAGAATATTTTCAAACGCCTTTATCGTGTAGAAACTTCGCGTAACATGAAAACAGGTGGTCATGGCTTAGGACTTGCGATTGCGCGTGAATTGGCCCATCAATTGGGTGGGGAAATCACAGTCAGCAGCCAGTACGGCCTAGGAAGCACCTTTACCCTCGTTCTAAAGCTTTCTGGCAGTGAAAATAAAGCTTAAACCCCCTTTACAAATCTAGCTATTCATGGTAAAATGGATTTTGTGTGAAATATCAGCAGGAAAGCATGAAGCTCGTCAACAGGTGTCTTATGATAAGTAACCTTGGCTGTTTAGGCGAAGGGCATCTGCACGAATCAGGGCTTTCTAAGTGACTATTTCCACCGAAATATTATTTATATCAGGAGGACATTCACATGTCACGTTATACAGGACCATCTTGGAAACAAGCTCGTCGCCTTGGCCTTTCACTTACAGGTACAGGTAAAGAATTGGCACGTCGTAACTACGTACCAGGACAACACGGACCAAACAACCGTTCTAAATTGTCAGAATACGGTTTGCAATTGGCTGAAAAACAAAAACTTCGTTTCACTTACGGTGTAGGTGAAAAACAATTCCGTAACTTGTTCGTACAAGCTACAAAAATCAAAGGCGGAATCCTAGGTTTCAACTTCATGCTTCTTTTGGAACGTCGTTTGGATAACGTTGTTTACCGTCTTGGTCTTGCGACTACTCGTCGTCAAGCTCGTCAATTCGTAAACCACGGTCACATCCTTGTTGACGGAAAACGTGTTGATATCCCATCATACCGCGTAACTCCAGGTCAAGTGATCTCAGTTCGTGAAAAATCATTGAAAGTTCCAGCTATCCTTGAAGCAGTAGAAGCTACTCTTGGACGTCCAGCATTCGTATCATTCGACGCTGAAAAATTGGAAGGTTCATTGACTCGTTTACCAGAACGCGATGAAATCAACCCAGAAATCAACGAAGCACTTGTCGTTGAATTCTACAACAAGATGCTTTAATTTTAAGATATATCTTACAGAAAGCCTACAACAGTGGGCTTTTTGCTTTGTCTTAAAATGTTGATTTCTGGGTTTGTCCCCCTTTTTGTCCCCCTTCATAAAGAACTTACAGCTTTCTCATAAAATGAGACGGCTGTTTTTGCTTTTTCTTTGGAGAGATGACTGTAAGTGTCCATTGTCATAGCTAGTGTAGAATGACCTAGACGGTATTGATAGGGCTGAATAAGAGTGCCTTAAGGTAGTATATTGTTAGATTTTACTAAAAGCTATCGGAATAGTGTCTTGCTGATTGAATATTAGGATAGGAAAGTTTATAATGAAGTTAAAGTAAAGGAGGTTTCGTTTTAGATATGATGATACCACCAAGCAAAGAGCTGTTGATTTTTTATAATTAAATTCATGAGTGGGTTGACCAAGTTTATCCAGACCAAGATAAACCTTCTTTATCGTTTAAGAAGGATACTCCACAATCTATTTTAGATTTATTTGATAGTATTAAATCTAAAATTGGTTTTGATTACCAAGAACATAAGTATTAAAATAGTAATTATGGATAAGTTAAACACGAAAAATAAGATAATTGATGTTTATAAAATAGCGCATCGTCTTGTTTCTATTACTGTTGAGAATCCTGATTTTTCAGATTTGAAAATCAATCAGTTTGTTAGAATTGGAGAAAACGAGTATAGGGTACGTAGTGTCCCTATGATTCATTCAACTCCACCTAAATCGATCTTAGAAATAGATACATTTGCGATTGACTACACTGAGGATGATTTGATGAATAAAGTGGCGGTATTTAGTAGATCGGATAGCGAAGCTTAACGGATCAATTAGAAATTGTAGTAAGGATCTGGTCTTTTTAATAAAAGACATATAAGAAATGATAGGAAAAATCAGAATAATGACAGATTTTAATGAGAATGGATGCGATGATTTAGAGTTGCTAGATGGGATGTGTGACTCCGTTACAGCAGAATCTTTTCTTGAAGGATACAGTGATTTTTACAGAGAGACTGAAGAGTCAAAAATATGGTGGATTGATAAAATAGATTCTATAGGAGAACATCTATTAAGCTTTGATCGGAAAAAAATTTACAACTTATTTGAGGACTATCCTTATAATATGACGGAAGAAGAGGTTGAAATTTTTGATAGTGAAAATCCTTTTTGGAGAGATTTTTTCTCAGACAGGAAATTATAAGCAATCTATTTATATTTGGCTTTTTGGAAATAAGGCTAATAGAAAATAAGGGTATTTAAAGATGATTAAAATTTCAATTAGTTTGTTACTAGATGCGATTGAAGATAACATCAACGACGAAGAACTTCAATCTATCGATTTCGAGAGTCATATTAGAAAAATTACAAAAGAATTCCAGGGAGAAAATGGTGAATTCTTAGTAAAAGAAGAAGCGTTTGAAACGCTACCTTTGGACAGAGATACAAAGGATAAAATCATTGAGCAAATAAAGCAAAATAGTCAAAATGTTTTCGAAGACGATTTTGATACCTTGTTGCAATTATATTTTTGAGAGTCAAGAATAATTCCAGTGCCCTATTTTACAATAAATAGAAAATGATAAAGATTGATAAACAAATTATTACGATGTACAAAATAGAAGATGGAGCCTCTAAGAGGCAGTATTCTATTGTGAGTGGAGGTTGTAAAGGTATTGCAACTATCGATAAAACTACTTTGGAATATAGCTATGTTGGAGATGATTTAGGACAATTTACTTCGTTTGTCAAAGATACTTTGATTAAAAGTATTAAGTTAGGAAAAGAGTTGCCAGATAAATTTTCATACGGTTTTGGATAAGTTGTGGAATATCTTATATAGGAGAATCAAGATATATTATGGCGATATTAGATGATTTACGAGCATTGTATGACAATGGTTGGGACGCTTCTTTTGATTATAAGGGTCAAGTATGTGGTATTTTTCCTAATTCTGTTTATGACATTGTAGTCGTGCTTGGAGATAATGAATTTAAAGTGTCATCTTTTGATGAGTTAATTTCTTTACAGATTAACGGGAAAACTTTGCTGGAAATCATAAGTGAGGTGGAAGTGCAATATGCTTGAAGGACACTAGAGAAAAAGATAGACAATAAATTCAGATGCACAGATTGAAAGTTGAGAAAAAAGTGCTATAATGAAGATATGAAGGATAGAGGTTGAGAATCTGTCACCAACGCGCCACTTATAATGGGTCGAGAAATGCAGGAGCCCCGACAGTCCTGCCTATCCTTGCAAGTCAATCAGCCCTTAGCTATGAATCTAGGGGCTTTTTGCTTTGTCTTAAAATGTTGATTTCTGGGTTTGTTTAGAGATTTGCTAGTAAGGTTATTGGTGTATCTGAGTCTATCTATGCCAATAATGACGCGATGTTGATGATATAAATCTGGTATGATATAATATTTTGGCCCCCTCACTTTAATGAAGGGAGATGTTATATATGCTAGAGTTATTTTCCCTTTTTCTAGCTCCGTTACTTGTTAACTTACTATCTGAGCTTTTCAAGCTATGGATAAAGAGACGTAGCAAGTAGCATTTAACCCTTTTAGAGGGTAGCAAAAAAGCCCATCGGTGGCACGGTGGGGCTTTTTTAGTTACATATGCTAGAAGCATTATTTTCCCTTTATGCTTTCATTCTAACACACCCCCTCTGATTTTTCAAGCTTTTGTTTTGATATTCATCAGAGTGTGTTTGTGGTTTGAGGCCGCTTCACTGAAATTAGCCCACGCGCTACCAGCCTCCATTCTACAGCAAAGAAATCAACTCTTTTCTAGGGAATTTCCGCCCTCATTTTTGTCTTTTGTGCTAAAATAGACTTATAAATTGAAAGTAAGGAATACTTATGAAATCGGGTAATGGTTTTTGGAAAGGCTGTCTCTATTTTTGGGGCTTCTTGTTCTTACTGGGCCTTTTGGTTCAATATGCTCTTCCGCTTGCGGCTTGTGTCCTGCTAGGCTATGGTGGTTATCGTCTCTATAAACGTTGGCGCTATCCTCTTTTGCAGGATCGTTCGCTCGACGATCGGATTGAGCTTTTAAAAGCTCGAATTCGTCAGGCGGACAAAGATATTCAGCAGTTAGAGGGAGTCTTGGTAGAGAAAGGCTCAGATTCCTATAAGAGTCTGGCCAATCAAGTATTGATCGAACTGCGGGAAATCCATCAGGAGGCGGATCGTCTCAAGTCCTATATCGACGATGATGTCTACAACCGTATTGACAAAAAGGTTCGTACAGTGCGGGCAACTATCGATGTTCAGCTAGAACGTTTGGATAGAGAAAGTCAGGTAGATCTTGAAAATGCGGAGCCAGAGGAATTAGCTCCAGAACTGTCTCAGACCTTGGCCAATATTGCCGTTGATCATCAGGCTATTTTAGACAAGATTGCTACCTCTGCCGAGGGGGATAAGGAAGAATTGACGGCCATTCATAGTTTGAAGATGGAGAAATTTCAAACGATTTTAGAAGGCTATTTAAAGATTAAGGCCAATCCTAAAAACTATAATCGAGCAGAAGAACGTTTGCAACAAGCTAAAGCAGCTATCGAACAATTTGACCTTGAGCTGGACCAAGTCTTGAGAGAATTCAATGAAACAGATATGCGTGATTTTGATATCAGTCTGCGTATCCTAGAAAAAGATCGTAAAGAATAGGTTAGAAATAAAGGAGTAACCATGACAGAATTTAATTTCGATATTGACCAGATTGCCAATAATACGGTAGCTAAGGTGGATAAAACAACCCAAATCATCGAGACCAATACTGGCTCAGACAAAACCTTGACCTTCCTTGAGAAGCTGAGCCCTGAGCAGCAAGAAGGAATCAAGGCGCACGTGCCTCAGTTGGTAGACCAGTTTGTTACCAATCAAAATGCTCTCTTAGATTTTGGACAATCTGCTGTCGAAGGTGTGAACAATACGGTCAATCGTATCTTGTCAGAACAAAAGAAACTACAAATTCCCCAAGTGGATGATCTTCTCAAGAATACAAACCGTGAGTTGCAAGGCTTTGTCGTCAAATACAAGAACGCTGAAATTGCTGAGTTAGAAGAAAAGCCAAACTTTTTGCAACGCTTGTTTAACAAGAGCAAGAATACCCTACAAGAATTTTACTTTGACTCAAAAACAGTGGAGCAAAAGCTCGATAGCATGGCTGCCGCAGTGGTCAAGCAAGAAGATGTGCTAGCTCGAAATATCGTTTCAGCTGAGATGTTGATTGAGGACAATACTAAATCCATTGAAAATCTAGTGGGAGTGATTTCCTTTATCGAAGCTAGCCAGACAGAAGCTGGCAAGCGCGCTGCCGAACTGAAAGCTCAAGCTGACCAACTCGATACCAGTACGGTAGAATACCAAACCAAATCACAAGAATTGGCTCGTATGGCAGAAGTGGTCAATACCCTCGAACAACAGCACACTGAGTATGTCAGCCGTCTCTATGTTGCTTGGGCAACAACACCTCAGATGCGCAATCTTGTGAAGGTGTCATCTGATATGCGTCAAAAATTGGGCATGCTTCGTCGCAATACGATTCCGACAATGAAGCTTTCTATTGCCCAATTGGGTATTTTGCAACAATCAATGAAATCAGGTGTCGTGGCGGATGCCATTGTCAATGCCAATAATGCTGCCCTTCAGATGCTAGCTGAAACCAGCAAAGAAGTGATTCCGCAGATGGAACGAATTGCCCAAAGCCCGACAGTCGCTGTCGAATCGGTTACAAAACTGGCTGAAAGTCTGGTCGCTCAAAACCAAGGTATCGTCGCAGCTATTGAATTGGGACGCCAGAAACGTGCCCAACTAGAAACAACCATCGTCAAGTCCGCAGAAATGATCAACGATTCTGTCAAGCTACGCGATGAGAAAATCGTCCAAGCTCTTCTAGATCAAGGAAAGGCCGCTCAGAAAGAAGTACAAGAATAACACATAAGTCCCCTGTAATGTAGATTTGCAGGGGATTTTGCTTGTTTTAGTAGAAGTTTGAAGGTCAGGGAATTATTGCTAGATTTAGAGAGAATACCCTAGAAAACCTTTTCACTATTAGGCTTTTATGATACAATGGAAGGAAGTAAAGGCGCTGTTTTTTCGATGTCGCAACGCCTTGGATGAATGAAAAGGAAGAGTCCCTATGGTTAAGCAAACAAGTCCCATGCAGAGAGTTGCATTCGAGTCTTCGTACCCATTTTTAAAACCTGCCAATTTCTTTGGTGGGCTTTTTGCGTTGTAGAAATGGGGTATGAACATGATGTATACTTTATCAAAAGAATTAGAACAAGAGCTCATCGTTTCAGCACCTGAGTTGCAGGCTAGTTATACTGCCATCGTAGAATACCTAGAAGCTATCAGCCAGAAAGAAGCATCTGGAAATTCTCAGGAACTTCAGAACCAGCTTGCTATTCAGCTGAGACGTTTAGAAGATTTGGTGCAAGGTTATATCCAAATAAAGAAGAACCCGCATCACTACCTAGATGCAGATAAAGATCTGACGGCAGCCTATCAAGCCATTAAAGGGACGGAGCAAGATCTTCTCAAAAAATTGCAACATCTCAATCAAGCAGCCTTGCAGGATTTCCATATCAGCCAGAGACTCTCTCCTAAAGACGAGACTGCTATCCCTGTAGCAGGTAAAGCCAAAACCAAACAGGAATTGGCTATCGAGCGGGATTTAATCAACCAGCTGACAAAGGGAGAAAGTCAATGGGTGTATCGACCTGAGTTAAATACAGAAGACCTCCTATGGGGAAACTTTTTTGCCAAGCTGGAAGCTAATAATGTCCGCATTTTGCAAGACCATCCCCTTACAAATTCAGAGAAAAATCAAATCAAAAACCAGCTCAATTTCGTTAACTTCTATGAAGCAGCCAAGTGGATAGCAGGAGAAAATGGCATTGCCAAGGTGCAGGTTCAACGTGAAGATGCCAGTCTAGGCACTATTCGCTTGGAAGTCTTGTGGAGAAACAATGTCGCTGGTGGCAAATCTAGCTATGAGGTTGTCAACCAAGTCATCACAGGCGGAGAAGGGATTCGCCAGCGCCGTGGGGATGTGACTTTGTTAATCAATGGTCTGCCCATGATTCAAATCGAACTAAAAAGCCGTTCTCATCCTTACATGGATGCCTTCCGTCAGATTAAGAAATACGACCAAGAAGGACAGTTCAGAGGCATTTTTTCAAGTCTTCAGATGTTTGTCGTCTCTAATGTCACAGACACCCGCTACATCGCAGCTGCCAAAGCCAATAAGCTAAATGAACGCTTCTTGACCAAGTGGGTGGATAGTGAAAATAGACCTCAACCTCAACTATTTGACTTTGCAGAGTCTGTCTTGTCCATACCGAGAGCCCACGAGATGGTCATGCAGTATTCTGTCATCGATGATGACAAGAAGGCCTTGATTTTATTGCGCCCCTATCAGGTTCATGCTATTGAGGCTATCCGTGAAGCCAGTCGCAAGCGCCAGTCAGGCTATATTTGGCATACGACTGGTTCAGGAAAAACCCTGACCTCTTATAAGGTTTCGCGCAATCTGCTCCAGATTCCATCTATCGAAAAGACAATCTTTGTGATTGATAGGACAGACCTTGACCAGCAGACGACCAGTTCTTTTCAATCTTACGCAGAGAACGACATGATCGATATCGACGAGACCGATGATACACAGGAATTGGTTAAAAATCTAGCTTCTGATGACCGCCGTGTCGTTGTGACGACCATCCAGAAAATCAATGCCATGATTCGTCAGTTTGATGAAGGTCGTCACCAAAAGGTCTACAATCGTATCAAGCAACTCAAACTAGCCTTTGTCGTTGATGAATGCCATCGTGCAGTGACTCCTGAACGCCAACGCCACCTAGAGCACTTCTTTACAAATTCTCTCTGGTATGGGTTTACAGGAACTCCTATCTTTACAGAAAATAAACGTGAACAAAAAGGAGACCTTGCTCAGACGACCGAAGAGCAGTACGGTGACTGCCTCCACCAATATACCGTCAAAGAAGCCATCCATGACAAGGCAGTTCTTGGCTTTAATGTGGAGTATCAGACGACCATGCCTGGTTGGGCAGAAGATGAGATTGATGAGGAGCGTTATGATGACGAAGGCCATATGCTTGCTGTTTTAGATGCCATTCTCAATCGCTCAAGACGCAAACTCGGTTTCCAAAATGGAGTAGGAAAAACCTATGAAGCCATTTTGACCGTCAAAAGCATTGCCCGTGCGCAGGCCTATTATAACCTGATTAAGCAAGTCAAAAATGGAGAGAAGTCTCTAAGCATCTCGGAAAATGTTAAAAAGGTTTTACCAGACTTTCCTAAGGTTGCCATTACCTACTCTGTGACAGAAAATGAAGCAGACTCCTATGTCAACCAAGCCTATATGGAGGAGAGTTTAAAAGACTACAATGCCATGTTTGGCACCCACTTTAGCCTAGCAACCATTGCTTCCTACAATAGTGACCTCAATGACCGTCTGGCCCGTAAGAAAGAACGCTTTGCCTTCCGTGAGGAACAGTTGGACCTGGTTATCGTTGTGGACCGCTTGTTGACAGGCTTTGATGCCCCTTGCCTATCGACCCTATTCATGGACCGTCAGCCCATGAAGCCCCAGCATATCATTCAGGCCTTTTCACGAACCAATCGCCTCTTTGATGAAGGCAAGAAATTCGGCCAAATCGTCACCTTCCAAACGCCCGACCACTTTAAAGAAAAAGTGGATGAAGCTCTGAGTCTCTACTCAAATGGTGGTGAAACCAGTGTCTTAGCCCCAGAATGGCAGGAGGAGAAGGCCAAGTTTCTTGAGAAGGTTCATCAACTATTAGCCATCGCTCCAAGTCCAGAGCAGGTGCCAGATTTGGATACAGCGACAGATGCAGAATTAAAACGCTTTGCCAAGGCTTTCCAAGAATTTGACAAGCTCCTATCTTCTATACAGGTCTATTCGGACTATGATGAGAAAGTCATCCTCAGAGAGATTTGCCTTAGCCTAGAAGACATTGAGAACTTTGCCGGCCAATATCAAAATGTCATCGAAGAACTCCGCAGACGCAGAAAAGAAGACCAAGAAGAGGAAGGGGTTCTCCTAGATATCGAGTATGAGCTCGAATCCATCCGCACCGACGAGATAAACTATCACTATATCCTCTCTCTCATCCAAGCCCTGATTGAAAATCGGGAAAACCTCATTGGTAAAAAGGAAAAGAGCCTGGTAGATAACTATATAGAAGATTTGAACAAATCCAATCCCAAGTTATCCAGCCTCATCTCCAAACTCTGGCAGAATGTCCAAGCAGATGCCAAGAGCTATCAGGATCAGTCTATCATCCATAAGTTGGATGAGATGATTGAGTTAACAACCCAGAAAAAGATTCGTGAAACGGCAGATTATTGGCAGATAGGAGAGGATGAACTCCAGTTCGTAGTGGACAACTACCGCATCGGACGCGACAAGCAAAATGGCGAAAAAGCCATCACCGAGTCTCAGGACTATCTGGCCTATAAGGAAGCCCATGGAGACAAGGCACTGCCAAAACTCAAATACAAAAAAGCCCTCAAAGAGGACTATATGCGCATGATCTCAGAGGATATCCTACCGCTAAGGGGGAGATAGGTTTATACTCTTCGAAAATCTCTTCAAACCACGTCAACGTCGCCTTGCCGTATATATGTGACTGACTTCGTCAGTCTTATCTGCAACCTCAAAACAGTGTTTTGAGCAGCCTGCAGCTAGTTTCCTAGTTTGCTCTTTGATTTTCATTGAGTATTAAAAATAGTCAGAAAGATAATGTTGGGAAGGTTTTCGACCAATTAGGGTCAAAATTCCCCTCTCTTCAAGATGCAAGAAAGCATCCTTGATCTTTTTCTTAGAGTAATGATGGTTGGACTGATTGGCCAGTTGGATGATGCTTCTATCTTCTATGCCATCTCTCTTATCATCGACAAAGAGCTTGGACTGAGCGAGGAGAAACAAGATGTATTTCTCGACTTCCTCCAGCCCTTCTGTTTGCTCTATCTTAACTTTATAGCGATGCAGTTGCTCTTGTTTTTCAAGGAGGGTTTGGATAATATTTTCCTGTCCTTCCTTGATAAAAGTCAACAAGGTTTCAACGAAGAAGGTAGCATCGGCACGGTTGAGATGATCGCCAGTATTCCTAAAAGCCTTATAATAGTCTTGTTTATGGTGATTGATTTGTTGGGACAAAACTAACCCTGAAAATTTATCGAGTTTTCTAGACAAGTACTTGGCAAGGATATAGCGTCCTGTCCGACCGTTACCGTCATAGAAGGGATGTATATTTTCAAAAAAATAGTGTCCAGCACAAGCCTTGACAAGGTTTGGGATAGAATGGTCGTTGATAAAACGAATCCACTCTGTCAGCATGACCTGAATCTGTTCCTCCTTTTGAGGTGGGATATAGATGACTTTGCCAGTCTTGTCGTCTTGGATAAAGACCGATTTCTGTCTAAAAAACTCTCCATCGAGTTCATCCTCTGGCGAGATTTCTCCTTGTGTTAATTGGTCATAAATCCCTCTGATATCTTCAAGAGATTGGATTTGGAGAAATTCATCCTTAAGGATTTGTTGGTACATTCGCAAGGTGGAAAGATGTTTGATTTGTTCGGTCTTATAGGGGTCTTCCTCTAGGAGTTTCTCCACATCGACCAACTCTTTACGAGTTGTATGGATACCTTCGATTTCATTTGTGGAAATAATCGATTGGTAGAGCTGTTCTTTATAAAACTGATCGTGGGCAATCTTAGGGAGGGTATCAGCTATTTCACTAATTCGTTGAGACTGCTGTGAGATAGTTTCCATCAGTTGGGAAATCCCTAGATGTAGGGTTACAAATAAAGGGTATTGACTTGTTTTGACAGTATCGCGTTGCATTAAATGAGGATAAAGAGATGTTCTAATGGAACTGTATCCTTGTAAGCGTAGTTGATACTCTTCCTCATACTGGTCACGATGACTGTAGTAGATTTTTCTAAGTTCTCTATAGTTCATATGTAGTCATCCTCGCATTTCAACGTTTTTTAACATTATATCACAAAATAAGCCTATCTATTGTTTCAAAATAGGCAAAATTGAAGAATAGAATAGCATAGTTTCCTATCTAAAGTGCAAAAATGGCCAAAATTGAACAATAGAAATGATAGATGGCAATCCTAAAGTGTAAAAATAGGTAAAATTGAAGAATAGAAATCAAAAAGAGAAAACCTAAAGTGTAGAAATAAGAAAATTGAGTAATAGAAAGGGGGGATATAGTGGAGAAATTATTTATTATCGGAAATGGTTTTGATATAGCACATGATTTAAAGACGGATTATTTATATTTCAAGAAGTTTGTTTATCAGCAGGCTTATGGGAAAGATGATTTGTTAGAGTCGTTGCAAAATTTTGATTCTATCAAAGATTTTCTAAAAGACAGTGATAACAGAATATATAAGAGTGAAATATATGCTGAAGAAGTGATGGAAATATTGAATGGTACTGATAGTCAGGAAAAGTTGAAATTACTTTATCAAATTTTTTTACATATTACAGCTACAGAAAGGCTTTGGGGAGATTTTGAAGAAAAACTAGTCTGCTTCCCTTTTATGAATACTAGCACTTCTTACTATGTGACAAACGATAGTAAAGAGGATACTGAGTCTAGAAAAGGATTTGCCGAAAAGGTAGCGGATAAACTCAGTCAATATGTTCATCATCAATTGAACAAGTTATTTAAACAATGGATTAAAGAAACCTATGAACAATGGGAAAGTCAATTAAGCATGAGAAAATTTACCTCTCATTTCCCGATTGTGAAAGAAACGATTTTAACTAATAGAAATGCAAGATTTTTGAATTTCAATTATACTCGTACTTTAGAGGATTTTTACGGCATTTCTTCTTCTAACATCATTCATATTCATGGTGATTTGGATGATGGAGTTCTCATATTTGGTCATGGAGAAGATTCGATAGTCATACCAGAAGGAGCAGATATTTTATCTCGGGCTATGTACAGACTATCTGCTGCTAATAAAAAGCCTGTCCATCAGCAACTTAGAAAGCACGAATCCCTTTTCAAAAATTTAAGTTCTATCAAAGAAATCTACTTCATTGGTTTTGGTATTCGGGATGAGAATGGAGTGGATGCTCCTTACTTTAAAGAAATTTTTAAACAGGCACCGGATGTGAGCATTTATGTAGACCAGTTCGATAAGGAGAATGAATATACTATTAAGAAAATACTTAAGGCATGGGGAGCTCGTAAAGCTTATCAATTGCAATTTATAGATATAGATAAAGACGAATTAGTTGGAGGAGTAATATGACAAAACAACCAAGTTATCGCTTTGTGAGATATACTGAAGCTTGGGAACAGCGTAAGTTGGGAGAAGTAGCTCAATATCGTAACGGAAAGGCTCACGAAAACTGCATTGATGAGAACGGAAAGTATATTGTAGTAAATTCAAAATTCATTTCCACAGATGGTGAAGTAAAGAAATTTTCTAATAAGAAAAATGAAGCATTGTTTGAAAATGAGATTGCCTTTGTGCTGAGTGATGTTCCAAATGGTCGTGCTATTGCGAGAACATTTTGGGTCGAAAAAAATGATAAATACACGCTAAATCAGCGAATCGCAGGGATAACTCCAATAGGCGAAACATTCCCTTATTTTCTTTACATTTTAATGAATAGGCATCCATATTTCTTAGCATTTGATGATGGAGCAAAGCAAACAAATTTATCAGTTTCTGATGTAATGGGATTTGAAGCATATTATCCAAAATACAGCGAACAACAGAAAATTGGAGCATATTTTCGCAATCTCGACCACCTTATCACCCTTCAACAGCGTAAGTTAGAGGTGCTCAAAGAGCAGAAGAAAACCTACCTCAAGCTCTTATTCTCAGCCAAAGGACAAACCAAACCCGCCCTTCGTTTCGCAGGATTTGAAGATGAGTGGAAGGAAGTGAAGTTGGGGGAGATAATCCAATCTATTAGTTCCAAAAATTATATTACCGAGTATTATGAAGAGGGAAATAATCCTGTAATACAACAAGGGGACATTCCTATTGTAGGTTTTTCAGATAATAAACCATTTAATAATTTTAGTAATGTTATTCTTTTTGGTGATCATACATTATCTTTATTTAAACCTGAGACTCCTTTTTTATTAGCTACAGATGGTATAAAAATATTACACTCAGATTTAACTACTCAGCCATTTTTGTTTATAATGTTAGAAAGATATCTGCCTAAATCCCAAGGGTATAAACGTCATTATTCTTTATTGAAGAATGAACTATCTTCCTTACCTTCTCTCCCTGAACAAGAGGTCATCGGTTCTTTCTTCCAAGACCTAGACAAGGCCATTGCCAAGCAAGAGGAAAAAGTCAACCAGCTCAAAGAAAGCAAACAAACCCTACTCAGAAAAATGTTTATCTAAGATACAAAGACCGTCAAAAGCCCAGTAAAAATAAGAAACTGGGACAGTCTTCGATGAAGACAAGACAGTTTATCTTTTTTACCCAGCTTTTAGGTCGTGTTCAATTCAAATAAATACAAAGACCGTAAAAATCTATACTAAACGAATGAAAGTAGAAATTGATAGGAGACCCTATGTCACAAACAGATTTATCAAGAGAACTCTACCAATCCCTCTGGAATGCGGCAGATATCCTGCGTGGCCAGATGGAAGCCAATGAATACAAGTCCTACCTTTTGGGCTTGATTTTCTACAAGTACCTATCCGACAACATCCTCCAAGCCGTCTGTGACAACTTGGACGAGACCTATGAGTCCTTCCAGCAAGCCCAGCTTCTCTATGAGGAAAACTTTGCGGATGCAGATGTCCGTGAAGACCTCATCGAGGTTCTAAATGACGAGTTGGGCTATGTGATTGAGCCTTCTCTAACCTTTACCAAGCTGGTTCAGTCTATCCACGAAGGCACCTTCCAGCTAGAATCTCTAGCCCAAAGTTTCCGTGATATCGAGCAGGCTAATGAAAAATTTGAAAATCTTTTCGAAGATATTGACCTCTATGCGAAAAAGCTAGGCAACACCCCACAAAAGCAAAACAAGACCATCTCTGAAGTCATGAAACAGCTCAACGACCTTAATGTCTCTGGTCATGCTGGTGATATCTTGGGTGATGCTTATGAATACTTGATAGGCCAATTTGCCAGTGATTCTGGGAAAAAGGCTGGAGAGTTCTATACACCTCAAGCAGTCTCTCATCTCATGACTCAGATTGTCTTTGCAGGGCGTGAGCATCAAAAGGGCATGTCGGTTTACGACCCGACCATGGGTTCTGGTTCTCTCTTGCTCAATGCCAAGCGCTATAGTAAGGAAGCTTCGACGATTTCTTACTACGGTCAGGAGTTGATTACTTCGACCTTCAACCTTGCTCGCATGAATATGATGCTTCATGGGGTCGCGATTGAGAACTACCACCTCAGCAACCACGATACCCTAGACGAAGATTGGCCGACGACGGAGCCTACAGACTTTGATGGGGTTTTGATGAACCCACCCTATTCACTGAAGTGGTCAGCAGATAGTGGATTCCTGCAAGATCCTCGTTTTTCAAGTTATGGAGTTCTGGCACCTAAGTCTAAAGCAGATTTTGCCTTCCTCCTTCACGGTTTTTACCACCTCAAGCATAATGGTGTCATGGCCATTGTACTTCCTCACGGAGTTCTCTTTAGAGGAGCAGCCGAGCAGAAGATTCGCCAGCATCTATTAGAAGAAGGCGCTATTGATACAGTTATCGGCTTGCCAGCAAATATCTTCTACAATACCTCTATTCCGACAACTATTATCATCCTTAAAAAGAATCGCACCAATAAGGATGTCTTCTTTATCGATGCCTCAAAAGAGTTTGAAAAAGGGAAAAATCAAAACAATATGACCGAAGACCATATTGCCAAGATTTTGGAGACCTATCAAAAACGCGAGAATGTCGAGAAATTTGCCCATCTAGCCAGCTTTGAAGAGATTGTTGAAAATGACTATAACCTCAACATTCCACGCTATGTCGATACCTTTGAGGAAGAACCCGTAGTTCCCCTCGTCGACCTCGCCGACCAGCTCGCAGAGATTGATAAGGAGATTGGACAAGTAGAAGCCAGACTCGCACACATGCGCAGCCAGCTAGTAGGCACAACACCAGAAGCCCAAGCAGAATTAACCGCCTATCTCGAAAAGTTGAAAGAGATTTAGAGACTTGTGAGAATACTCTGCTAAAAATTTAGAAAAATAAAATGACAGTAGAAAATCTATTGTCATTTTTGTTATTGATTATTTAAGTAAAAATCGAATTAAAACTAAACTAAAAGGATTCAGTCCTATCAAATACAGAATTTAATCCTTAACATAAAGATAATGATTAAATTTTTGAGAAGTGATGTTATTTTTCTAAAACAAAATAAGTAAAGTGTGTATTATTTTCGTGAAGTAAAATGAAGATGAACTTCAATATAAAATTATTGATGAAAAATTACTATTATTACTAGATAGAATTGATAGTGAACACCCGAAGTAAAAGAGTGTTGTACTATAATTGGAATTTAAAAGTTTTATAAATATTAAATACAGATTGGACATAAATTTTAATATTTACCCATATAATTCAATGTAGCTATAAATAGTAATTTTGCTTATAATAATTTTAATTTCTTTTAAACTATATCTTTTACTCATATTTCTAGTTGAGAAGTTATTTTCTTATATTATTTTATTTTTTTATAATCGTTAATTATTTGATCAATGAATTTTGAATAGTAAGTGTTTATTATATCTTTATCATTCCAAAATCTATCATAATCTTCTCTATTGTAGTATTTAGCATAATCATATTCATATTTATCCTCAAATTGTTTAAAATATATATTAGTTGGTATTAATTTTGTTCGTGATTTACCTGTATTATAATCTGAAGAATAATCTGTTGCATAAACTTGAATATTAGAGAGATTATTTTGTGTTTTACTTGTATTATTGATGAAAATTGTGAAAATAACAAGATTCATTTTATCGTATCCAGAGTCAATATCATTAGTATTGATTTGTAAATTATTTTCATTTATTCTATTAGAAATATCAATATTTAAATTTGGTCCAAATTCAACATGATTATTTGAAAAGTAATTACTAAAAGGATTTTGATCTGTGTTAAATTTAATATGTCCAATTTTTCCTTTTGATTTTCCTGTTAGTTGAAATCTCATATCTAATCCTTCCATAGGTATAGATAGACTATGTGTAGATATATAATCATCGAAATAGTCCGAATGAGAATTTGAAGAGAGAATCATATATGACCGTATATATACAGTTGTATCTTTCATATCATCGCTACCATAATTATATATGGAGAAGATGTCGTCATCTTTAGTCCATCCAACTGGATTATTTAGTACAAAGGAGTATGACGGTCTTCTTGTTACATATTGATAAAACGGAACAATAGCAGTAGTGAGAAGACTGACTATAATCGGCACAATTACAGTACTTTGTTTATAAAATTTTAATATTCTGCTCATTTTTATACCTCATATAATAATTTGGAGACTAGTAGATTTCTTATTTTGTGAAATATTCTAATACAGATTAGTATAAATTATAATATATAGTATCTTCCATAAAATATATTACTTGATATTGTTTTGTGATTAAAAATCTAATCTGTATGTTTACTAAAAGTAAATATAATTACTTTATCTTTTATGATTTTTTTCAAAAGTTTGAATGATAGTTTGTTTGTATTAAAAATATCGAGCTATTTATTCGAAATATAGTTCCTGATAACTTTATGTTTCAGTAAGTTCATCAATCTGATACATTAACTTATAAATATTTTTTATTGCTTCAATTACCTATCAAATATAAAATAGTGCATGGGAAAAGTTTGTATAAAAAATTCTTTATCATCATTATACCACGATTCGACACTATTTTATTTTTATTAAAAACGGAGATTAGGTATAATGGTTTTAAAATTATAAAAACGTATCAGTTATTTTATCAACAAACTTGATATACTGCGTTTTATAAAATATTTGGTCATCTTTTTTAAAATTCCAAAATTGAGAAATTTTTAGATTCTTTATGTTAAACAATCTTCAAAATATAGAATAGTCTTACTTTACAATTAACTTTAAACTGTTTATCAATAGTTGAGTGAAAATTATCAGTTTTAATTTTAAATCCTCTAAATGGATAGCTATGTAAAACGAAAATCTAATTTATCTAACAAAAAATATAGTCATTTGAATGATTTATATTGCAATGTACTGAAATTAACAAAAAGAAAAAACGCTTAAAATGTACTGATCCCAAAAAGT
>NZ_VMND01000006.1:0-76074 GCF_013277555.1 Streptococcus sp. k-163
CCTGAAGTACCAGCTGCTGTTACATTAGCTCCACCTTTAGCTCTTGTGGCGTCTTTTTCATAACGAACACTTGGCTCAAGTGGTGTAACCACAACTGTAGTTTTGGAACCATCTTGTTTGAACACTTCCTTTTTCTCTGCTGGAGTAAGGATACCTGTACTTGCATTGACTTCGTAAGTGGTTGTCTTCTTAACAACGTCATCACCATCTTTAAGGTATTCAACCTCATCCTTAGCTGGGACCTTGACCACTGTAGGAGTCGAAGGAACTACCACTGCCGGTTCTTCATGCGGAACAAGACTGCCATCTGTAGGATTAACTGTGTAGGTGGTAGTTACTGTACTTGTTCCTGGGGTACCAGCTGTTGTTACATTAGCTTCACCTTTAGCTCTCGTGGCATCTTTCTCATAACGGACACTTGGCTCAAGTGGGGTAACAACAACTGTAGATTTGGCACCGTTTCTCTTGAAGATTTCTGTTGTCTCTGTTGGAGTTAGGGAGCCCGTGCTTGCATTGACTTGGTAGCTGGTTGTCTTCTTAACAACATTATCACCCTCTTTGAGGTATTCAACCTCATCCTTAGCTGGGACCTTGATCACTGTCGGTTTTGCTGGGACTACTACTGCCGGTTCTTCATGCGGAATAAGTCTACCATTTGTAGGGTTAACCGTGTAGGTGATGGTTACTGTTCTGGTACCAGGAGTACCAGCTATTGTTACATTTTCTCCACCTCTAGCTCTTGTGGCATCTTTCTCATAACGAACACTTGGCTTAAGTGACGTAACGGCAACTGTTGATTTGGCACCATTTCGCTTGAACACTTCCTTTTTCTCTGTTGGAGTAAGACCACCTGTACTTGCATTAACCGCGTAAGTTGTTGTTTTCTTAACAATGTCGTCGCCGTCTTTGAGGTATTCAACCTCATCTTGAGCTGGCACCTTGACCACTGTCGGTTTTGATGGGACTACCACTGCTGGTTCTTCATGCGGAACGAGGCTACCATCTGTCGGATTAACAGTATAGGTTGTAGTTACTGTACTTGTCCCTGGAGTACCAGCTGTTGTTACATTAGCTTCACCTTTAGCTCTTGTGGCGTCTTTTTCATAACGGATACTTGGCTCAAGTGGTGTAACCACTACTGTAGCTTTCGTGCCATTTGGACTAGCAATGTCTTTCCTTACTGTTGGAATAAGAGCACCTGTGCTTGCATTCACTTCGTAAGTTGTAGTCTTCTTAACAACGTCATCGCCGTCTTTTAGGTATTCAACCTCATCTTTAGCTGGCACTTTGACCACTGTCGGTTTTGATGGGACTACCACTGCTGGTTCTTCATGCGGAACAAGGCTACCATCTGTAGGATTAACAGTATAGGTTGTAGTTACTGTACTTGTCCCTGGAGTACCAGCTGTTGTTACATTAGCTTCACCTTTGGCTCTTGTGGCGTCTTTTTCATAACGAACAATTGGCTCAAGTGGTGTAACCACAACTGTTGATTTGGCACCATCTTGCTTGAACACTTCCTTTTTCTCTATTGAAGTAAGGGTACCTGTACTCGCATTGACTTGGTAACTTGTAGTCTTCTTAACAACGTCATCGCCTTCTTTGAGGTATTCAACCTCATCTTTGGCTGGAACTTTGACCACCGTAGGAGTTGACGATTTGATAACTGGTTTTCCTTCATGTGGAATAAGGCTACCATCTGTAGGATTAACCGTGTAGGTGGTAGTTACTGTTCTTGTACCTGAAGTACCAGCTGTTGTTACATTAGCTTCACCTTTGGGTCTTGTAGCGTCTTTTTCATAACGAACACTTGGCTTAAGTGGTGTAACCACAACTTTAGATTTGGCACCTTTTGGATTGGCAACGTCTTTCCTTACTGTTGGAGTAAGAGCACCTGTACTGGCATTGACCGCATAAGTGGTTGTCTTCTTAACAACATTATCGCCTTCTTTGAGGTATTCAATCTCATCTTTGGCTGGAACTTTGACCACCGTAGGAGTTGACTGTTTGATGACGGGTTTTCCTTCATGTGGAATAAGGCTACCATCTGTAGGATTAACCGTGTAGGTGGTAGTTACTGTTCTTGTACCTGAAGTACCAGCTACTGTGATTTTTGCTTCACCTTTGGCTCTTGTGGCGTCTTTTTCATAACGAACATTTGGCTTAAGTGGTGTAACCACAATTTTAGATTTGGCACCTTTTGGATTGGCAACATCTTTCCTTACTGTTGGAGTAAGAGCTCCTGTACTTGCATTGACCGCGTAAGTGGTTGTCTTCTTAACAACATCATCACCGTCTTTGAGGTACTCAACCTCATCTTTGGCTGGAACTTTGACCACCGTAGGAGTTGACTGTTTGATGACGGGTTTGCCCTCATGCGGAATGAGGCTACCGTCTGCAGGGTTAACAGTATAAGTTGTAGTGACTGTTCTAGTGCCTGAATTACCAGCTGTTGTTACATTTTTTCCGCCCTTAGCTCTCGTAGCGTCTTTTTCATAACGAACACTTGGCTGTAATGGCGTAACAACAACCTTAGCCTTGGCACCATTTTGTTTGAAGATTTCCTTTTTCTCTATTGGAGTAAGAGCTCCTGTACTGGCATTGACCATGTAAGTGGTTATCTTCTTAACCACATCATCGCCTTCTTTGAGGTATGTAACCTCATCCTTAGCTGGGACTTTGACCACTGTCGGTTTTGATGGGACTACTACTGCCGGTTCTTCATGCGAAACAAGGCTACCATCTGTCGGATTGACTGTGTAGGTTGTAGTTACTGTTCTAGTGCCTGGAGTACCAGCTTCTGTTACATTTGCCCCACCTTTGGCTCTCGTAGCGTCTTTTTCATAACGAACACTTGTCTCGATTGACGTAACCACAACTGTTGATTTGGCACCATCTTTCTTGAACACTTCATCAAGTGTATTTTTAGTAATCTGCCCTGTATCGGGATCTTTGATACTAACAGTTGTTGACTTAATGATGTCATCTCCACGTTTACTATATACAACAGTTTCTCCAACTTTTTCTACAGATTTAGCTGTTGTCATTTTTTTATCTTGATAACCTGTCCCATCTAAGGAAATTCGTTTCCCAGACATGAACTCTGATCGTCTATTAATCATATCGGCTTCAAAATAAGAACGTGAACTATGACCTCCTTTTGTATCCCCAACATTTATGACAACATCACTATCATTACTGACACTTTTTCCTATAGTAGAATCATTATTAACTATATAATGTGTCATTTTTCCAGACTTAGCTATGTTTTTACTGTCTAATCCTTTTTGCCAAAATTCAGATGATGAGAAATAACTTGTCCTCACTTTTGGGGCATTAAAGGTTGTTCCTTTTTTTAAGACATTATTATAAAAGTTTCTATAAGCCCGCTGTTCTTTAGAAGACATGACTCTGCTGTCAGAATATGCCAACTGATAGGCTTCAACCATTGCCCGTTGTACTAAATATCCTCCTAAAGAGTGTCCTGTCAAATATAGATTGGTAATGCTCTTATCTTTAGCCAGTTCACGCATGATATTTTCTGCATCAATCCCTTGTTGAGGATTGCTTCCTAATCCAAGTGTTATATCAGTTCCTATATCTTTGGCATCACTTGTTCCACGAAAGGCTAATACTTGTGCACTTCCATTTGGTAAATATGAGAAATCACTCTTAGTTTCATACAAGACAGCATCTAGTCCACTGGAGGTATGGTAACTTTTTTTCCTTTCCCAATAAGGCCCCAATTCCTTATTCATCATCATATACTCATAACGTGGTCTACTGTCATCATTCTTTTTATATAACTCTGACTCTGTTAAGGGTTTCTTATGATTCAGCACTCTATCAATATAATTATCATCACGGTAGGACAATTCCATGAACATAATCATATCGCGCTCACTGACATTCCATTTTAATTTTTCATCTGGCTTTTCTTTACTGTCAATAATACCATCACCATCAGTATCTTCTAATAAGGGATGACTATTATAGCCTACATACTTTTTCCCGCCTTTTTCATAAATATAAAGTTCTTCTTTATCCTTCAAGAAATCATCATCTGTATAAGCTTCTGGACTTAACTCAGGGCCGTTTAATAACAAACTGTCAAGCTTATTACCTTCTGAACCGATTACTCCTGCTTTGATTTTTTTAGCATCTTCCTTAGTCAATTCATATTTTTTAATCTCGGAAGGATTTGATGCTGCTCTCACCGCTGGAGTGCTTGATCTGTCTTCACCTGCCACGGAAGCCCTTGTGGTCAAGCTATTATTTTCTTTATCCCCAGATGTCTCAAGTTCTGTAGTTCTTGTAGATATTATTGGAGTATCTTTTGGGACTGGACTGGGGATAGCATCTTGATTCTCTGGTGAATTTTGATTCTCTTCTTTTTTCTCTACAATAGGGGTCGAATTTGCCCTTTCAGAATTAGCCCCTATCTCTGTTGCCAAATTATTTTCCGTAGAAGCCAGTACTCCCTGGGATGGTGTAAACAAGGTAATTCCTATTAATACAGAAGCCACTCCAACCGAAAACTTTCGAATTGAAAAGCGTTGACGTTTATTAAAAATGTCTTTCATTTTACTAACTTTCTTTCTAACTATTTTTTACAAAATAGAGGGTTCTAATATTTTCCCTTGACAGAATACTAAATCGTTTCTTGACTAAAATTTTAGAGCTTTTCCTCTACCTGATCATAAGCTACCACATTGATTTCTAATCATAGAAAATTGATTGCTTAATATTACTAAAATATCAGTAAAATATAAAAAAATGTAAATATTTCACTTCTAACACTGCCATTATACCATAAAAAATCATAACACTCATGTGTTTTAAAAAAGGTTTATCAAAAAGTCTTAAAAATCATAAAAAACGCATAATATCAGGCAATTACAATCCTTGATACTATGCGTTTGATTGTGGGAAAATGTGCTTCATTTTCTCCTAGAATTGAGTTTTCGCTCATTCTCGTCAAATTTTGATTTTTTCTTCTTCGATATCAATCACAATCTCTTCTGATTCATCAAGACTATCGGACTTTTCTTGCCACTGCTCCTTGAGATTATTGAATCGATCTTTTGATGCTTCTGTCGCTTGACGAGCACATGATTTAGCTTGAGCAAGGACACTGTCCACAGTGATTTCACCTGACTCAACCTGTTCTTTGGTTTTAAGAACAAAATCTGTAGCTTGTTCCTTAACTTCTGTCAGTTTTTCACAGACCTGCTCTTTAGCATATTCAGGATCTTCTCTCAAATCATCTAGAAAATCTTGAGCTTGACTGCAAACTTGTTTGCCCTTGTCGCTTGTTAAAAACAAGGCAAGAGCTGCACCTGAAACGGTTCCTAAAAGGATTGAGGATAGTTTACCCATAAGGATTCTCCTTTTTTATTTTTTGAAAAATTTACTTGCAAGACGAAGAGCTGACAAACTTGCACCAGTCTTAATGGTTTTTGAACCAGCTGATGAAGCTTTCTTGCTCAAGACACGCGCATGGTCATTGAGATCTGAAACAGATAGAGATAAATCTGCAACAGCACTAAAGAGTGGATCAATTGTTGCCACCTTGACATTGATATCATCTGCCAAGACATTGACCTTAGCCAATAACTCATTGGTATGGTGCAAGGTCACATCCACATCTGAAGTTAAGGTTTTAATCGTCTTCTCTGTTTCATCGATCACACGTCCAAGCTTTTGTACAGTGATAATCAGATAAACCAAAAATACAATCAAAGCAAGGGCTACAAGAATATATGCAACTTCTAACATTTAGTTTTCCTCCTCTGTAACATAGTAAGGGGCCTTCTTTCGATTTTGATATAGAATGATAAAAATACCCAGTCCGATAAGGACAACTGATAGCCATTGAGACACTCGAAGTCCAAAGAACATGAGACTATCTGTTCGCATGCCTTCGATGACCATACGACCGAAACCATACCAAATCAAGTAGAAAGCAGTAATATGGCCTCGTCTGAGGCTCTTCCATTTTCGTCTGAATATCAAAATCAAGGCAAAGCCAAGCAGATTCCATAGAGACTCATAAAGAAAGGTCGGCTGACGGTAGCTACCCTCAATATACATCTGGTCACGGATAAAGGCAGGTAGATAATCCAAATTATCCACTGCTGCACCATAAGCTTCTTGATTAAAGAAATTGCCCCAGCGCCCCAAACTTTGGGCAATCATGACACTAGGTGCTGCAATGTCTAGAAAATCCCAAGTATTGATGAGTTTACGATCAGCAAAAATATAGAGTACAAGGGAACCAGTTATCAAACCACCGTAAATTGCCAAACCACCATTCCAAATGGCAAAAATTTCTCCCAAATTCTGACTATAGTAATCAAAACGGAAAATGACATAGTAGAGACGAGCTCCTAAAATAGCCAGAGGAAAAGCTACCAAGATAAAATCTAAAATATCGTCTGGTATGATCTTCTTTCTAGGCGCTTCTTTCATGGTCAAATAAACCGCAAGAATCAAACCTGTCACAATACATAAGGCATACCAACGAATGGCTAGAGGTCCTAGATGAATAGCAATTGGATCAAGCATTAGGCACCTCGTTTTGAGCAATAAGATTTGTCAAGCGTTCTTCGAACAAACGCGTCGCATCAAAGCCCATTTCCTTAGCACGATAATTCATGGCAGCAGCCTCAATCACGACAGAGATATTACGACCTGTTTTAACTGGGATGCGGATACGAGGAATGGCTACGCCAGAAATTTCTAATTCCTCTGCATTATTTCCAAGTCGATCAAAGGTCTTATGCGTATCGTAATTTTCCAAGTAGACAGCCAACTGAACTTGTGAAGAATCTTTTACCGCACTCGCACCGTAGAGGCTCATGACATCGATAATCCCAACCCCACGAATTTCAATCAAGTGTTTCAAGATTTCAGCAGGCTCTCCCCAAAGAGTTAATTCATCCTTAGAATAAATATCTACCCGATCATCTGCTACCAAGCGATGCCCACGTTTGACAAGCTCAAGACCTGTTTCACTCTTACCGATACCACTATCTCCTTGAATCAAGACACCCATCCCATAGATATCCATCAAGACACCGTGAACACTGGTGCGTTCCGCCAAACGAGAATCCAGATAGCTAGATAATTCTCCAGACAAACGACTGGTAGCTGTACGGCTGGTTAAAATAGCAATCTTACATTCTCTAGCAGCCTTTAACATCTCCTCTGGAACCACCAAACCACGAGCAACAATGACCGCAGGTGTTTCAGGTAGAAACATTTTTTTTAAAACTTGGTAACGGTTGTGAGAAGACATCGAAACAAGATAGGACCACTCCTTCATCCCCAAGAGCTGGATCCGCTCTGGTGTGTAGTAGTCAAAATAACCTGTCATTTCAAGACCAGGTCGCGTAATATCCGCTGTATTGATTTCCTTTTCAAGTAATTCTGGTTCGCCATAGACAATGTCTAGTCTAAGCTTTTCAATCACTTCTTTTACTAAAACCGACATCATTTCCTCCTTCAAATGAGTTCTTCCCTCTATTATATCAAATTGTGGGAGGAAGTTTCAGATTTTTGCAGGCTTTGGAGTATTTATTTAAAAGAAAAAGGACTAGATTTCTCTAGCCTTTCATTTCAATTAGAATTTTTTACGTTTACGAGCTGCTTCTGATTTACGTTTACGTTTTACAGAAGGTTTTTCATAGAATTCACGTTTGCGTGTTTCTTGAAGAGTACCAGCTTTAGTAACCGCACGTTTGAAACGACGAAGTGCGTCGTCAAGAGATTCATTCTTACGTACTACTGTTTTAGACATTTTTTTCACTCCCTTCAAGTTCAAGATCTATTCTATTTTACACGTAAAAGGAATAATTGTCAAGAAAAAATGCGGTTTAATTTTGATTTTTTCTTCCATTTATGCAAGTCTTGAAAGCACTCAATAAAAGATACTGAAGGATCTCACTTTTTTATTTTTCAAGTAAGCTAAGCGCTTCAGCGTCTGCGATGATGGTCACATCTGGATGATTTTGTAGGCTACTTGCTGGTAGACTCTCAGTCACTGGGCCAGACACTGTTCCAGCAATGGCTTCTGCTTTCGATTCACCGTAAGCAAAGAGAAGAATTGACTTGGCATCCAAGATATTTTTAATCCCCATTGAAATGGCTTGGGTTGGGACGTCTTCAATCTTGTCAAAGAAGCGCGCATTGGCTTCAATAGTAGACTGGTCAAGTTCTACTAGATGCGTTTGACTGTCAAATAGAGTACCAGGTTCATTAAATCCGATGTGTCCATTGCGACCAATTCCCAAGATTTGGAGGTCAACTGGATGGTCAGCCAAAATTTGGTTGTAGCGTTCAACTTCAGCTTCAGCATCGTCCTTAACCCCACGAGGCAAGAAACTTTCTTTAAATGGTTTTTGGTTAAACAAGTTTTCTTGCATGAAGTAACGATAAGACTGTGGATTGTCCCCATCAAGTCCTACATACTCATCAAGGTTCACACTAGTTAGATTTGAAAAATCAAGGTCACTCTCAACAATTTCCTTGTAAAATTCAAGTGGGCTACTTCCTGTCGCAAGTCCTAGGGTTTGAGCTCCATTGGCCAATTTTTCCTTCAAAATCTCAAAAGCAACTTTTCCACCTTCGATTTGGTTTTCAACTTTAATAACTTTCATCTTTTCATCCTCCGTTTTAATCTATATTTATTATATGGTATAGACCAATTTTTGTCAAGTGAAAACGATTTAATTTCTAAAAAAGAGCGTCCAAACTTGAAACATGTTATAATGGATAGGATTAGAACTTAGAAAGAATGAACAGATATATGAATACAGCTGATTTTGATTTCCACTTGCCTGAGGAATTGATTGCCCAAACGCCCCTTGAAAAACGAGATGCCTCTAAACTCCTCATCGTCAACCGTAAGACAGGAGAAATGCAGGATAAACACTTCCACTCTATTATTGATATGCTGGAACCTGGTGATGCCCTTGTCATGAACGACACCCGTGTTCTCCCAGCCCGCCTCTATGGTCAAAAAGAAGAAACTGGAGGCCATGTGGAACTTCTCCTGCTCAAAAACACTGCTGGAGATGAGTGGGAAGTACTAGCAAAACCTGCCAAACGCCTCAAGGTCGGAACTCGTGTCAGCTTTGGTGATGGCCGTCTCAGCGCTGTCGTTACAGAAGAACTAACACACGGAGGCCGTATTGTCCGCTTTGAATACCAAGGAATTTTCCTAGAAGTATTGGAAAGTCTGGGTGAAATGCCACTACCACCTTATATCCATGAAAAATTGGATGACCGTGAACGCTATCAAACGGTCTACGCCAAAGAAAGCGGTTCTGCTGCTGCACCAACTGCTGGACTACACTTCACTAAAGAATTGCTGGCAGAAATCCAAGCCAAGGGTGTTCATCTGGTCTATTTGACTCTTCATGTCGGACTCGGAACCTTTAGACCTGTTTCTGTGGATAATCTGGATGAACATGAAATGCACTCAGAATTCTACCAGCTTTCTGAGGAAGCAGCTGCCACCCTTCGCTCTGTTAAGGAAAATGGTGGTCGCGTCATTGCTGTCGGAACCACTTCTATCCGCACACTGGAGACTATCGGTTCCAAGTTTGATGGGCAAATTCAGGCAGATTCTGGCTGGACCAATATCTTTATCAAACCTGGTTACGAATGGAAAGTTGTTGATGCCTTTTCAACCAACTTCCACCTGCCAAAATCAACTCTGGTCATGTTGGTTTCTGCCTTTGCCGGTCGTGAATTAGTCTTAGATGCTTATCACCATGCTATCCAAGAACACTACCGCTTCTTCAGTTTTGGCGATGCCATGTTTATCTATTAAATTTCATAATCAAAAAAACGCATATTATCAGGTATTATCCTTTGGTGCTCTAAGCTTTTCTAATGATAGACAGTCGCAAAAAAGTCTAAAAAGCTCTCAGAATCGTTGTCTCAGCACCAAAAATACGTGAAATTTGCATAATTAAAATAAATTTCAGGGGGAGTTATACAAAAAAACGACGATTTAAATCGTCGTTTTACTGATATAAATATGCAATCTTTTTTTGAAAATACGTCTATTTATTTTTTATGGTTTTTTATTGTAAAGTAGACCCAACCGAATGAACATAGGTTGTAGAAAGCAAATGAAAAAACTGCAAGGATGATAGCTCCTGTATCTAAATAACCTCTTTCAAGACCGTTTTTCAACAACAACAAGCCTGTAGTTTCGACAACGATCAAAAATAAAAATATATAAAAAATTTTCACATTAAGCATATTGTTACCGCTTTCTTTTTATTTGGTTTTATTGTATAACAAAAGTTGAAAAAAATCAAAAATACAAAGGAGTTTCCGTTATGTCTAAGATGTCTAAATGCATGTGTTTGCTAGTTATGTCTGTTTTCTGTATGTCTAGCATTTCCCCGTCGCTTGTTGTTTTTGCTGATGATAGCTTATCGGCAAACTCTAAAGTTGTATCTGGTGAGGCTCAGTTTGAGAATGGCTCATCAGTGCGGTTCGGAGATACGCAAGTAAATATTTTAAGTGATGAAATTCTTGAGGTGCTCAATCCAAATGGAAGTGTAGACACTATTGAACGAGGTGCTGATGGCGTCTATATCAATGGGTCATTTTATATGGCTTATCAAAAGAATGAACTCGATCTAAATATATCTTTTAGATCATACGATCCTAATGTTTGGAATTACGTCAACACAATACATGGGAATAAACAAGCCAACACATTCGCTCACTTCATGATTGATTCTGGAATAACCGCGATGTTTGGCTTTATAGGTTCTATATTGGGGGGCCATGGAGTGGCATAATTGGTGGAGCATATTTTGGTATACAAGCTTATCAGTCTTACTTGGATTCACAAAGCCCATATCCATACTACATAAAAAGTACTTATATCCATCTTTCTCAAAGAAAATGGAAGTTTATCACTGAATACTATAGAAACTCAGATTATACTGGGTATGTAAAAACCGAAACAAGCTACGTGAATTTCTAAAATATAAACCCTGCCTAGATATAAAGGCAGGGTTTATATTTTAGTTAATTGCTCAAGTAATTTGTAAGCATAATACTTGCGAAACTCTATTTGTTCAAGCGGTTCAAAAGCTCTTGTTTTTTATCCTCAAGCTCAGCTCTCCTTTGCTCGATTTCTTCACGTTTTTGGGCGATTTCTGCTTGCGCCTCGGGAGTTTCCAAAGTGCATTGTGACTTGTGAAATTCTACTAGCATATCAACGATTTTTGGGTCTAATTCGTTGATATAATCAGGATTTGATCATTTCGGCACGTTGTTTGCAGGTGCTTGCTTTTTGCCGCCTTTTTGGGGCGTTTTGGCTTGTTGTTCAGCTTTCTGACTATAGTTGACCTCGTGGAATTTTCATATTATGCGTTTTGTTATGGATAAAAAATGAATTAATTTATTCTAAAGCTCGGATCTTTCAAACTCTGCACACTGGCATTGATAACCGCACCGACAATCAAAATCTTAGCAATGAGAATAAACCAGAACATCATGACCACCACGACGACGGAACTGAAAAAACGCACGTCCACTAGGTGATTGACATAATTATTGATATATACTGAAAAGATATTGAGCAGTAAGACCAGAGTCAACAAGACAAAGGCACTACCTGGCAACACATAGCGAATTCGTCGAACCGTAACATTAGGCAGGAAATAATAAAGCATGACCAAGATAGCGAAAATCAAGGCATAGATCAAGGGGCCTGTTAGATCTTGCAGATAATCAAAGATAGGACTATCCGATTTCCAGTGATTCTTGATAAGGTTGAGAAGCATGCGGCCAAAGACACTCAAAAACAGAGCTAAGGCGAAGAGAATCTGCAAGCCAAAACTGACAAACAAACTCATGAGCTGACGGGAAATCATTCCACGATTTTTAGCAACTCCGTAGGCTTTATTAAAAGCTTTCTGTAGGAAATTCATGGATTTTGAAAAGGTCCATAGGGCTGACAAAACCGCAAAACTCAATAAACCCGTTGAAGGTTGGGTCAACACTTCTGTGATAATCTTTGCCACCACATCATACATAGTATCGGGCAAGAATTCATTGACAACCTTTAAAAAATTGGAAACTGGAATCTGAAAATAGGGGAGGATATTGACTACCACCAAAAGCAATGGAAAAATCGAAATCAACCAATAGTAGGCTACTGCGACACTGGTAAACTCACTATCTGATACTTGATAATAATGCAAAAATGCTTTTAATAAAGGCTTGTCTATCAGCTCTTTCCACCACTTCTTCATATCATACTCCTTTATTTACAATCTTGATTAATTTCTTCTTACCAATTCCACCATATCATAAGGCAGAGTATTGGCAGCTTCCTTCAGAGAATAGTTCTCTAAGTTATTGACATTTTGTCGTAACTTCTTAGCATACTTGGTCGTAATCAATCGTTTTTCTTCATATTCAAAAATCAACTTGCGCTCCAGATAATAGCCTCTAAGCATTTCATCGATATTGTTGGGTTTGACACGGTTGATAACCCGTTCGACAAAGGCACCACTGGTGATAATAGCTGTTTCTCGGAGACGAGAATCCTGCATGAAGCTGATCAAAGAACTCTTATAAACCCCTTTTAGGTTTTCCAAACTTTCGATAATCATTTCTGTATTTTCTAGATAGAGCTCTGCAATTTGGTCATAGTCAAGGGCTCTGAGTTTCTGTGATTCTTCATTTTTCCAACTACGGAAGGTCTTGCCAAAGGTAAAGACTTCGTGAAGTAGAAAACGCAAAATCCGCAAGGAAACAAGGAAATAATAGGTCAATCGTGAAGCAAACTTGCGATTGATGCTTTGTTCCATGTTTTTCAGATAACGTTGGTAGACTCGATAGGCACGCTCACTCATCTTGCCTTCTTCGTAGGCTTGTTCTAAACCATCACTTTCAATACTGAGGATGAGAAGTTTCAAGGCCTCCCAGTCTTCTTGCTCACCCTTATTTTCTTGGTTCAGGATAAGGTTCTCTATTCGTCCATGGTAATTGTCAATAGCTGCATAGAGAGGGAGTTTATTTCTAGTGTCTTCCAACTCTTTTTCCAACTCTATCGTTACTTCATTCAAAATAGCAATATGCATGAGATGGTCCTTACTTTCTTCTTGTTCATCAGAAAGATGAGGCAGGATTAAGAGACCTGTTAAAAAGCTTACCAGCGTCACACCTGCAACGAGGAAAAGTAAGAGAGGATACTCCTGCTCTAGATTACTTGGTATCAAAAGAATCGTAGCAATCGACACGGTTCCCTTAACACCTGAGAAGGTCAGGAGAAGCATATCCTTTATATACTTATTTAGCTTTTTCTTGAGTCGTCTAGTCCTATAGGCAAAATAGCCATAGATCATGACAAAACGAATGGCAAAGAGGACAAAGGTAAGGGCTAAAAGAGATACTAGTAAGAGTAGAGGATTATAGATTGGATTGATCAAGATAGGTTCTGCTATCATTTCCAACTCCATCCCTAAAATCACAAAGACAGAACCGTTGAGCATAAAGTTCACTGTATGCCAGACCGTCTCAGTCACCGTATCCACTTGGGCTTCAAGGAGAGTAATTTTCTTAAAACGGCTTGCCTTTAAAATCCCAGCAACCACCACGGCAATAATTCCTGAAACATGGACTTCTTCTGCCAGGAAGAAGGTCACCAGAGGCAAACTCAATTCTAATAAAAGTTCGCTGGCAATATCCGTTGCTCGCACACTCAGCAAGAAGGTATGGAGGAAACGGTTGGTCATAGCTGTTAAAAAGCCAACTAAAAAACCGCCTAGGATTGAAAAGATAAGCGAACTACTAGCTTGCCCAAGGGAAAAGGCTCCTGTTGTCCAAGCTGTCAAGGCTACCTGAAAGGTCACCAAACCAGAAGCATCATTCAAGAGTCCTTCACCCTTAAGGATATTGGACACGCGCTTAGGAAAGCTAAAGCGCTCCGAAAGAGAAGCAAAAGCCACCAAGTCCGTAGGCCCAAGGGCTGCCCCAACAGCCAAGCAAGCCACCAAGGGAAGGCTAAGCCAAAGAAGATGGGCCAAGCCACCCAAACTCAGAGTCGAGATAAAAATCACTGGAAATATGAGATAAACAATAATTCGCCAGTGTTTTAAAATAGCTGTAATATCCGCTTCTTCCGACTCTCGGAAAAGCAAGGGCCCGATAACCAGGGCCAAAAACAACTCCGTATTGAGGTGAAAGTCGGTATTAGGTAAAAAGAGACCAATCACAATTCCCAAAAGAATTTGCACCAAAGGGAGAGGCAAAAAGGGCAGAAGCTTATTGGTTGTACTTGAGACAATCAAGACCAGTAAAAATAGGATTAGGTAAATCAGTAATTCCACGCACTTCCTCCTTAGTCTTTTTTACAACAGAATTCAAATATCTCCTTCTGCTCTTTGATTTTTTGGTCAATCTTGGAACAATCTTTGTGCTCAATTTTTCTCTGGCACCGTTCCATTTCAAGAGCAACTAATTTTTTCTTGATTTTAAGCATTTTTTTGCTCATATGCGCTTGGTCTAGCACACCCACTGCTCGTTCGTGGTGGGTTGATTCAACAAAATTCTGGCGCATGGCATCCAGCTTTTCACGTAGGTATTGTTTATCCATGTCTATATCTTTCTAATTTTTCAATCATCACTAAAAATGGTGGGGTGTTGACTTGATTCAGGGTTCGATAAATGGTAGCTGTGTACTCTTGTTGGTTCAACTGGCTAACAAAATCCAAGACAGCATCTTTCTCGATGTCTCCTCCTTCATGACCATAGTAAATCATAATGGCAATTCGTCCACCTTTGACAAGTAAACCACACAGCTTTTCTAATGCTTCAATCGTTGTCTGAGGTCGGGTAATGACAGACTTATCAGCTGACGGCAGATAGCCCAGATTAAAAATCCCTGCCTTGGCTTCTGTCACAAACTGGTCCAGTGTCTCATGGCCCTGCAAGATTAACTGGGCATTTGTCATTCCAGCCTGGTCCAAACGCTCTTGCGTCTTTTCCAAGGCTTGCTCCTGAATATCAAAGGCATAGACTTGCTTGGCTATCTTGGCTAGAAAAAGAGTATCATGCCCATTTCCCATGGTCGCATCCACTACGGTATCGTCCTGAGTTACAACCTCAGCTAAAAAATCATGTGCCATCTCAAGTGGTCTTTTCATTATTAAACTCCTGTTTTACAGCCTTACATCCTTGAACGCTTCCACGACGTCGCATCTCCATCTCAATGCTGTTGAGAACTTCCCATTTATTGAGGCTCCACATAGGCCCAATCAGCATATCCCTAGGTGCATCTCCTGTGATTCGATGGATGACAATATGTTTGGGAATGATTTCCAATTGATCACAGATAACCTTTACATATTCGTACTGACTCATTAACTGCAAACGTCCCTCGTGGTAATCTCGTTGCATACGTGTATTAGTCATGAGATGGAGCAAGTGTAGTTTAATCCCTTGAATATCGTTGTCCATGACACAGCGGCGGACATTTTCAATCATCATCTCATGGGTTTCACCAGGAAGTCCGTTAATCAAATGAGAAACAATCTCAATTTTGGGATACTTTCTCAAACGCTTGACCGTTTCCACGTACAATTCATAAGAGTGGGCACGGTTAATCAAATCAGAAGTTGTTTCAAAAGTAGTCTGCAAGCCCAATTCAACCGTCACATGCATGCGCTCCGACAATTCAGCCAAATATTCAATGGTTTCGTCTGGTAAACAGTCAGGGCGTGTTCCGATATTAATTCCCACTACACCTGGCTCGTTGATAGCCTGCTCATAGCGTTCCCGAATCACTTCCACCTTTTCATGGGTATTGGTAAAATTTTGAAAATAAACCAGATACTTCTGCACGTCTGGCCACTTGCGATGCATAAAGTCAATTTCCTTATAAAATTGCTCACGGATAGGCGCATCCGGTGCTACGATAGCATCTCCAGAACCTGAAACCGTACAAAAAGTACAGCCTCCATGAGCCACAGTTCCATCACGATTGGGACAGTCAAATCCCGCATCAATAGGGACTTTAAAGGTCTTTTCTCCAAAAAGTTTTCGATAATAATCATTCAAGGTATTATAAGATTTCATAACCTTCATTATAACAAAAATCACCCACAATCTCAAAAGACTGACTTTCCTATAAATTCCTCTGTTTCTCGTTTCCATTAGCCATTTTTTATGATACAATATGGGTATGATTTTAATGAAATTAGCATCTATTTTATTATTGATACTGACCTTAGTCGTCTGCATTATCATAACCAAACTTTTTAGATTAAAAAAACTAGGACGAAATTTTGCGGATTTGGCTTTTCCAGTCTTGGTATTTGAGTATTACCTGATTACAGCTAAAACCTTTACCCATAATTTCCTCCCTAGACTGGGGCTAGCCCTCTCAGTCCTAGCCATTATTCTCGTCTTTTTCTTCCTTTTGAAAAAACGTAGCTTTTACTATCCTAAATTTATCAAATTCTTCTGGCGTGCAGGATTCTTAGTAATCCTTGTCATGTATATCGAGATGATTGTTGAATTGTTCTTAATGAAATAATCGAATCCCTAAACATTTTCTAGGGATTTTTGCTTTCTCTACAAAATAGGATAGACAATAACACTATACAATTTTATACAAAGAAAATCCCTTAGAAACTTATATTCCAAGGGATTTATCTTCTATCTAAGACAAGAACTTCTCTCTAATCTTTAACGATAAAGAAAGTATCAAAATTTCTAGTCTTCTTTTTTACCTTTAGTGGCTACTAAGCCTGCACTCAAACCTAGAAGAGCTAAACCTGCTGCTACTGCTGCCTGTTCTGCCTCTGTTCCAGTGTTTGGCAAGTGATTCTTTTCATCTTGCTGGGCTTCAACTGAACGTGAGCTCACTTGTTTTACATCCGTTTTCTCAGTTGATACTTGTTGTTTTGTAGTTTCTTGAGATTCTGGTTTTTGAACTTCTTGATCTTGTAGCACAGACTTACTAGCTTCTTTAGGAGCTGCTTTAAGCTGTTCTTGAGGGGCTGATTTTGTATCTTTTATAGCTGTACCAACCTCTACAATACGGTCCTGAGCTATAACTTTATCATAGCTTTCTTTCTCAGTCCGCTTGCCATTTTCTACTTCAATCAAGTGAACACGGAGACCTTGTCTTCCTTCTTGAAGGATGCGAGTTTCACCTAGATATAACTTGTCAGACTTACGCTCCTGGATCTGGAAGTCAATTGTTTCTTCCTCAACCATAAGTTCTGGTCTGTTGAAAACTAGAGCATTGGATTCGTCCTCTGGAAGAGCGGTTCCTAGTTTAGTTCCGACAACGACAATACGGTTTGTTGGAGTCTGAACTATTTCACGGAATTTTTCTTCCTTACTTCCATTAGGATTTATCGCTGTGAAGATACGTTCCTTACCAACTTTTCCTTCTTGTTCTAAACGAGTTTCACCAAGATAAAGCCTTGAATCTTTTTTCTCAATTGTCTTGTAGGCCAAGTCTTGTTCAAGAACTTCTAATTTTGGTAAATCCTCCTGTACTGCAGCAACTGTCTTCTCAGAAACTGGTTTCTCCTTAGTCAACTGGACACGGTATTCCTTGACTTGTTTTCCACTCTCTGAAACTAGGCGAACAAGTACTGGAAGGCTATCATCTCCACTATCTACAACTGTTGAAGCTACTTGATTGTTTTCTTCAACTGAGACTTTTGGACGTTGACCTTTATAGGTGATTTGATAGTTTTGACGATTTTCAATAAAATCTGGAAGTTCTTTTCCATCTACAAGAATCTTCGATTGAGTGCTTTCTTGAGGCAATTCGCTCGGTGCAAGGAAGGTCATCTCAATCATCGCAACACCGCTCTTATCTGCTTTACGCTCCATACGCCATCTCATAGCTTTGGCTTTCACCTCTTTAAATGTCACATTAATTTCATCACCCGCTTCGATATCTTTATTCGCGTGATACGGAACAGCAATCCAATTTTCTGGATTATTAAATGGATGATCTGTTTCGTAAGCTTGGTAGTTTGAATAATAAGTTGGCACTTCAAAGTCTGGACCAATATAGCGTTCCAAAACGAGTTTAGATGGTGCATCTGTACCACTATCTGCAAAGAACTGGAGTTTGGCTTGTGCAACAGTCCGTTCTACAATCTTACCCTTTTCACGGAAAATGACCCCTGTTGATACTTCTGGATTAGTGGACGGTCTTGCAGACCAGTTTGTCCAACGACGATTTTCAGAGTGATCTCTATCATTGATATAGTCTACACGGTCATGAGAACTATCATCAATATCGTTGGTTGCTGAGGCAAAGGCCTGGTTACTGTTTTCATCATAGTTAGGGTTATCTGAAAGAGCCTCACCAAGTTTGTCTGTCACTCGTACAGTGAACTCAGCAGTAAGATTGCTACCAAGGACACGACCTCGAACAATAAATTGACCTGCTTTTGTCAGATTTTCTGCTGGAACTTCTTCCCATTCAACTGTCAGGTCTTTTGTTTCGTAGCCGTCTTTACCTGTGAAGTATACCGGAACCTTAGTTGGCAATTCAATTGGTTGCCCTAGTTGCAACAAGCGAGCTTGTTTAACTGTAGCAACTGGTTTACGAGAAAGTAAGTCTTTATCCTTAGTGAAGTGCAGACGGTATTCTCCTAAGATGTCGCCATTTTCAGCTTTCGCGATGACACGAACTGGCTCACCCTCACGAACGCTTGGAACGACGGTAGCGAGACCATTGTTGCTAACACTTGCTGTGACTACGGGAACTTTTCCATCTCCAGACTCAAGGTAGTAGTCTGTCAAATCAGGGTTAAAGTTTGCTAAGTCTTTACCATCAACTTGGATTCTTGTTTGTCCTTGTTTGGCTGGCGCAACTTGTTTGGCAAAAATCTGTACTTCTGTGATAGAAGTTCCACGCTTATTGTCTGCTTTAACCATCCGAATGCGAACAGCATGGGTTTCAACTTTATCAAAGCTAAAGTGGTTCATTTCTCCAGCCTTGAGCTGAGCTGGTGCTTTTAGATTAGTCACTGGTTTCCAGTTAGCAGGATCATTAAAGACATGATTTTCACCGCTTACAAAGCTAGGATTTTTAGGAGCTGTTGGAACCGTGTTACCAACATAATACTCAATCACATAAGACTTCGGTGCGCCAACTCCATGGTCTTCGTGGAATCCGACACTTAGATTATCAACGGAACGTTTACTCAAGATACCTGAATCTCCAAACAGAACACCGACTGAAGCTTCTGGATTACTACGATTCCAGTTTGTCCAACGGTTGGCTGGTCGGTCATTAAAGGAAATCAATTTATCGTTGACATTTGAAACAGGGTCGGTTGGATTCGAGTCTGAAGCAAAGGCAAGTGGCAATTCTGAACCTGTCCATTGGTCAGAAATATTTGCTCCTTGCTCTGTTTGAGCAGACACACGAACATGGAGTTTAGTAGTTAATTGCGTACCTTCTAGGTGACCATTAACTGTAAAGACACCCTCCTTAGCGTATTGATCTGGTTGAATCACGTCCCATGTAACCTTAGCTGATGAAACGTGACCATTTGAATCATATGTACGAACGCTTTCTGGTAATTGTGGTGCTTCTGCGATTGGAGTTGTCACACTAACTTCTTCAACTGAAACGATGCCTTCTACAGAAACTTTAGCACGCGCTTCAAGGTCAATCCCTTCAACTTTACCTAACACCTCAAAGGTTTGATAGTGGTCTAGTTTTTCTTTTGGAATAGCTTGCCATGTAACTTTATGAGTTTTAGGGAAACCTTTGTCATACTCAACAGTTACTGTTGTTGGAAGAATAGGTTCTTGATGCAAGTCTGTCACTACATTTATTGGACGGATGGATTGCGCAATCTTCTTCTCAGTATTGGCTTGAATAGTGAGACTAACCTGGCCTTCAGCACCCTCATATACAGCTTTCAGAGCGACTACTCCTGATCTATGAAGTTCAAGCATTCCCTTACGGACTGCAACTTCCCCTTCACCACTTGTAGAGAAGGTCACTTTATCAGCTGGTAAAACTGCTTGTGTTCCGTCCTGATAGTGAGCAAGAACAGACAATTTCACTGTTTGATCTTCTTTAAGGCCGTCAGCTTGCTCCACTTGCAAGCTCAAATGGTCAATTTTTGGTGCTTCTTCTAGGAATTGAATCGCATAGGTTTGAAGAGGGCCACCATCTTTTGGCTGAACAAAGATGCTTGCGCGCATACCGTTTGCTGTACTGGCTTGAAGGACTGTAACATCAGCATTTTCAGCACTTGCTACGACTTCTGGCAAGGATGCACCGTAAGCAAGAGTTCGGTATTGCATTGGATTTTGGCTAGTAAGACCAGTGACAGCTTCGCCACCAACAGTAACAGTTGGGACCACAGGAGCAGCTACATCGCCATCTTCTACTACAAGGGTAGCGTGAATAGTCTCACCACCCAGTTGGCCAGTCATTGGAATACGTGATCCTGCAACTGACAGTTTAGCTTTATCTGCTTCCGCAATCTCCCAGTTATCTACTTCGTATTCTTGTAGGCTTCCATCTGTAATGGCAATAGAAACGTATTTATCAACAGCACTCAAGTCTGATCCAGTTGCAACACGTTTTACAGTAGGAAGTTCTTTTGCAATTGCTAGAATTTCGACACGGGCCTCAACTTCATGTCCGTCTGCCATACCTTTAACAGTTACAACACCTGCTTGGTTCACATCAACTGAAGACCAAGTTGCTGGACGTTTTTCACGACTGCCATCACTGTAGATAAAACCTACTGTTTTCGGCATTTTTGGAATTTGGGCAATGACTGTGCGTACCTTTGGTACTTCTGTTCCGAGAAGAGTCTTTTCTTGGTCTTCTTTTTTACCAGTAAAGACAGTTACTTGGCCAGATTTCAAGAGATCTGAATGAGCTGTTAGCGTGAATTTACCTGCTTGCTCAGTTGATTTCACAATGGCAACACCTTTACCGTTAAAGGCTCTGCGAATCCATGAACCATCTGCTTGTGCTTTATAGCGTTCACGGCTGGCTTGTTCTCCATTATCGACACCGACAAGTTGACCTTGTCCATGCAATTGGAAACGAACCAGATTATTGGCAGTTGGGACTACATTCCCTTGACTGTCAACGATTTCGTAGTAGATGTAAGTCAAGTCTTTTCCATCTGCTGCGATTGCTTGTTCTTCTTTGATGAGACGAACAGCTGCTGGTTTGCCAGCAGTTGTGATCTTGTCTCGAGCAATTTCCTTGCCAGATTCATCACGAGCTATTGCTTCCAAGGTACCTGGTTTATAAGCAACTTTCCATTCAAGATACAATTCATTAGCATTGGCACCTTCTTGGTAAGTGCGTCCATCGCTAGTTTGTTTTTTAGTAAAGGTCTTCTGTCCTAGGGATTCACCATTCAACAATAGCTCCACACTTGCAGCGTTAGAGTAGGCACGAACTGGAATTTTACCATCTGCATCAGCTACATTATCTTTTAGAGTTGGGTCTTCCCAGTTCCAGTGAGGAAGTAGGTGAACCATCGGTTTTTTCTGAGCAGATACCCATTGACTCTGGTAAAGATAGAAATCATTTTTTGGAATACCAGCAGTATCTACAATACCAAAATAAGAACTTTTGACTGGTGTATGATTTTGATTGTGCCATGGCGTAGGCTCACCAATATAGTCAGTACCAGTCCAAATAAACTGTCCAGCATAGCCAGCATTGTCACGGTCAAAAGTCCATGAAGCTGTTGCTGTTTTACCCCAACCAACACGATCATTTCCATAATCAGACTGCTCATAGTTCCTATAGTCTTGATTACTGTGTACCAATTCACGCTCTGGACGATAATAACTTCCACGAGTACGAGTAGCTGAGGAGGTCTCTGAACCATAAATCAACCACTTTGGATGCTTAGCTCGAAGGGCTTTGTAATTATCTTCAGAGTAGTTAAATCCAACCGCATCCAGTTCATCAGCAATTTTCTCATGCCCTCCGCTACCATTACCAAAACGGAATTTATCAGCCCCCATAGTCACATAACGAGTCTTATCAACATCCTTGATTACTTTAACCAAACGTTTAACAGTAGCTAGAGAATGAGGATCGCCATTAGCTTCTCCAATCTCATTTCCTATAGACCACATAAAGACAGCTGGGTTATTTTTGTCTCTTTCTACCATGGTACGTAGATCGTAATCTGACCATTTTTCCCCTTTTTTAGCTTCAGGGTGAGTTGCATCTTTTTCAAAGAAACGACCATAGTCGTATGGTTTCTTACCTCCATACCAAGTGTCAAAAGCTTCTTCCTGAACCAATAAACCAAGTTCAGCTGCAATCTGTAGTGTTTGAGGACTTGCTGGATTATGGGTTGTACGAATTGAATTCACTCCCATATCCTTCATCTGTTTCAGACGGCGATATTCAGCCTTGTAGTTCTCCTCCGCACCCAATGCTCCATGATCGTGGTGCAATGAAACTCCATGGAACTTGATGTGTTCACCGTTCAAAGAGAATCCTTTATCTGGAGTCCAGTTATAGTAACGATAACCAAATAAATCCTTCCTAGCATCTACAAGCTGTCCATCTTTGTAAACACGAGTTACCATCTCATATAAAGCAGGTTTATCAGATGACACTGTCCACAATTTAGGTTTTTCAACCTCTAATGCTGATTCCAAATGAATTGTTTCTCTAGCTTTTAGAGTTTTACTCTCAGTTCGAACAAGTTCTGTAACTGCCTGACCACCCCGTTCAAAAATTTGATACTCTGCTACGAGCTCATGATCCTTATCATCTGTATTAACGATTTTACTGCTCACATGAGTCTCAACCTTACCATTTTGTTGGTCTTCAAGTTTTGGAGTTAAGATAGTTGTACCATTTTTCTCAACATGAACCTTATCTGTCACTTGCAAGCTCACATCACGATAGATACCACTTCCTGAATACCAACGACTACTTGGCTGTTTATTTACTGCATGAACAGAAATAACATTCTCTCTTCCATCCTTATAAAGATAATTGGTAATGTCATATGAAAATTGATTGTAACCATTTGGATAGTGACCAACTAACTGACCATTAACAAATACTTGAGAATCCATGTAAACCCCATCAAAGGTCACACGGACATCTTTATTTAAATCTTTTTCGTCTAACTTAAAGGTTTTACGATACCATCCATCTCCACCATTCAGTTGGCCTCCTTCATTTTGAGATGGTGAATCATGATCAAAATCAAAATGAATACTCCAGTCATGAGGAAGATCCATTTTTTTCCATGAAGTAATATCTGCGTCTGGTTTAACAGCTTCCTTAGCATTGGCATTTAGCTTAAAGTGCCAATTTTGATTGAAAGAAATGTTTCTATCTTCAATTAACTTATCAACAACTTCATTTGCAGCAGATTTGAATTCCTTCTTATCTTTTGAAACAGAAGGATCTTGTAATTCCGCTTTATTTGTTTCTTCAGCTACCTTCGTTTCTTCTATCCTACTTTTCACTTCAGTCTTACCTTCTTCTAAAGGAAACTCTTTATTATCAGCAACTGTAACTGGGGACTGATCTGCATGAGTTTGGTCAGAGACACCTGTAGCATCTGCATTATCCTTAAGAGGCACATTATCCGTTTGTTCACTTGATTTTTCCGCAACCATCACTTTAGATGTCTGTTCACTCTCTTCTTTATTTTCAGAATCAGCATCCTTCTTACTTATTGAAATCAGTTCATTAGTATTTTCATTCGCATAAGCAGAAGAAGCTAGACTAAGGCTTGATCCTAATAACAGCACACAGCTTCCTATGAGCACTGAGCAAGCGCCGACTGAAAATTTTCGAATACTATAAACGCTCTTTTTGTTCCAATTACCTTTTTGCATGGAATCCTCCTTTTTAGTAACCGCTTTCATTTTTTCTAAAAGCAAGCTCCTTATTATAATTATCTTATAATACAATTTTATAACCAATAAAAAATTTGTCAACCTTATACAAATAAAAACAATATTTTTGATTGTTTTTTATAAAAATTAGAGAATTTCCAGAGAGAATCGGAGTTTTTATTATGATAGTTATTATATTATACTTTTTATTGGAATTTTAAAATGGAATAGCTTTTTACTATCTCAAACAAAAAAAATTTATTTTATCTTAGCCTAATTTAAAATCAAAAAAGTAAGCTAGAAATAATCTGTTACCACCAAAAATTCTTTCTTACATTTTTAGACATAGAAAAAGATCCAACAAGTATTTCAGTTAGATCCTGACTTTATTCACTCTTCCTTCTTATTTTCCTTCTTTATCCGGAAATAGATAACCAATACCTACACAAGCTAGGACGCCTGCACCAATTACTAGACCACTTGAAATTGGCAAAAGGTTCAAAATTGCATTTGCGATGATGAAGGCAATAATCAAACACATCAGACTAGCCTTGTAGTCCTTTTTCAAAAGATTCTCTAGAGTGAAAAAGAGAAACAGGCCTACCGGAATCAGGGACCATAGGTTGACATCCAAACTTGGCCAGCCAACAGAACCAAAATACACTACTGTCACTGCTGCTATTAAAAATACAATCCCCAATAATTTTTTCATTTCTTTATCTCCAATTTCTTTCTAGAAACTTGAACCATCTGATATCGACGCCTCACGTCCCTTACACCAATCATTATAGCAGAGGTCAGTTTAAAGAACAAGTTCTTTTGCCTATCTGGTCTCTAGATCGGTCTAAGTGGTTCAATAATAGCCATAAAATAAGGAAATAGGTGAAAAACTTCCTTCCAAATAAAAAGGAATTAAGCAACCAAACGCTACTTAATTCCTTGAAATTGTCTCATCACCTCTATTAGCCTTTAAATTTTGAAAGACTTTATTTGCTAATCAATATTTGTCAATACTAACCCTTTCAATCAATTCATTAGTTTTCTAAACTAAGTCCATTAATAAATCCAAAAAGAGTATCAATAGTAAAGTAAACTAAATAATTGAGTTATAAATGGCTATTTTCACAAAATTGTTTCATCACCACACTATCTCATCTCAGTACACAAATCATTTTGCTATATCTTTTCTATAGCTTTGGTCTTAATCTTGATCTTTTTTCTTCAATCCAAGAAATGCACCTACGATAAACATTATTCCAGCAATGAATGGTGTAAAACCTTCTCTAACTGTTCCGGTTTTTGGCAATCTATCAGAATTGTTAGTATCCGATTTACTATCGATATTGGTATGTTTATTAGCTATATTCTCTGGTTCATTAAGATAAATTTCTTTCTTATTTTCAAAGTTTTTATCATTTTTATCAGGAACTGTAGCTGTAACATCCTTAGTTGAATCAGATCTTTGACTTTCATCTAATTGACTATAATTTACTTGTACAGGAACTGTAGTTTTGACATCTTTAGTTGAATCAGATCTTTGACTTTCATCTAATTGACTATAATTTACTTGTACAGGAACTGTAGTTTTGACATCTTTAGTTGAATCAGATTTGTGTGAATGATTTTCTCTTTGTAAATCCTCTTTTCTGTGACTTTCATCTAATTGATTATGATTTGCTTGCACCTTATCTTTCTTTTTGGATACATCAAAAGTAGGTTTATTTTCCTCTTCCTTTTTCTCCTCTATTTTCTTGAATACAGGTTTTATAAGGGTATCTTTTGATAGATTAATAACATAACCAGCATCTTTTTTCCCTTCGACACCAGAAATTTCCCAGCCATCAAATTGATAGCCTTTTTCTAATTCCCCCTTATAGACAGGTAAAATGAAATCTTCTTCCGACACTATCTTAGAACTCATTTCTTTTCCATTTTGAATGGTCACAGTCACCGTATGAGGTTTTAATTCGCTTACCTCTCCCGTATCTTTGTTTAAAATGAATTCTTTTACGGTTGTATTTCTTGCAAAATCTTTTACAACAATCTTAATGTTTAGTGTCTTATCTGTTAGTTGTTTAATATCATCAAATGATTTGTATTCTTTTCCATTTACATAAATATGTTTGTCTTGAATCTCACCATCGAATCCATTATTTCTTTTATCATTGATATTAAAGACTACAGATTTTCCCTTAGCATATTCAATACTAGTATTTCCCTTAGGATCAATGTTTACTTCTGGTTTAACATTATCATATAAAAATTGATAGTGTACTCCAACCGCTTTCGCATTCAAATCGCTATAGCCAGTTTGAAGATAAACATTTCCATCCATATCTGTTACCTTATCTGGGAATCCGTTTGCTTTATAGTCTTTCATTCCCCAGTCCATGATATCACCGTCTTTAACATTAAGCTTAATGTTAAAATCTCTAGTGTTATCAATGTGTAAATCTCCGTAGATTAAATAATTATCTACAACCGATTCATTAACTCGCAACTCCCAGTTAAAACCACCCTTATCAGAAATCTTACCTCTTAAATAAAATTCTGGATTTCGTACATAAATTTTATTAGATTTAGATGGATTAAAGTAGTTCTTGTCCATTGAAAGGTTTACTGGTTTTGCATCAATAAATAACGTAGAGCCATCTTCTTTTATAGCTTCTACATTGGACTTATCCTCTCCAGTGTACTCTTTACCATCCTTACCAAATAATACCAGTTTAGAAGGATCTGTTACAAGATTTCCATCTTTATCGATTGCCTCCCCTTTATCGTTCATTTTAAAGGTAAACACTTGATATTTTACAATGTTAAAGCCGTCTAAAGCCGACATTAATACGGATTGAGTACTTCTTCCATCTTCAACATTTCTACTATCAGCATAAATTATTTTTTCTGAAAGGACTCTTAGATTAGGATTGGTCTTTTGGATTTTTGCTATATCTTCCTTGTTATAGACTCCATTTCCTTCTAACATATCCGTTTTTCCAGGATTATAGGTAGTCACTTTTAGTGCATAGCCTTTTCTTAGAATAATGTTATCTTTTAACAGATATTGTTGTTTTTCTGAATCAGCATAGATTTTACCAGATTCCATGTCCGTTAAATTGTTTGGTTTGTTTTTTGAAAGATCTCCTTCTCCTAATTCTATTACATTCCCATAACTTGATGCATAGGGATATTCTGTCTTAGTTTCCTTATTTTTTTCAGGCATTCTAATTTTAGTTTCAGCTTTTATCTGATCATCATCTTTCACAAAGAATCTCATATCTCCTGAAAAAGCTAATCCATCCACAATATCATTAATATTAGCGTATAAATCAAATGTCATCGTTTTTGAGTGGGAATCATACTTGGTCGTTTTGATTTCTATCGATTTATATTTATTACCATAATATACCTTGGCATTTTTAGAAACATTACTTATCTTTCCAAGAATTTCAAAGTGTCCATCTTTAGACGGGCTTAGAACACCATAAATTTTTGATTTGATTTCGTCAAGTTTTTCAGTTTCATATTCTAAGGCACTACCATCGTCATAAGCAATGATATTTCCCTTATCATCGTATTTATAATCGTATTCTTCTGTCCTCTTACCAGTTTCACTTGTAAAGTCATCAACTTCTCTAAATTTCTTTTTAATGAGTTTCTTCAAGTCTTTACTTTCAAACTCTCTAATTGTTGAAATCGTTTTATGAATAGTCAAGCTAGATTTTTCTTCGATAGATTCTTCATTTTCTTGATGATGTTCTACTTCAGTTGTATCTTTTTTAAGACTATCCTCTTTTCTATTTTCTAAATTTTTAAATTTAGATTCGGCAATCTCGCCAAGTTTTTGGTATTTAGATGAATCTTGATCAGGATCTACTAGATAATAGGAAATCATCCCCTTTTCATCAGCATGATCAGCAAATTTAATTCTATGAATCTTTGTGAAATTGCTAGAGCCATCTAGTGCAATGACTTCAATGATTTTTCCTCTTAAATCTCCTGCACCATTAATTTCATAAATGGTATTTCCGTCTTTGTCAAGTTTCCTATTTCTTCCTTGACCCTCACCTGCATAAGTTACTTCAAGATTTTTCTCAACTTCTCCATCTTCATTAACCAGAGCGGCGCCGGCATACCAAACTTCGTTTGCAATCTCGTCAAATTTTTCAGGATGTTCTTTCTGATCTCTCGCAAATAGGGTTTCATTCTTGTATTGATCTTTTACCTTGTGATAAGTATCCTTTGTAATCAACTTAATTTTTTCAGGGTTTGAAAAATCAATTGAAACAATCTTAGGAGCTGTGTTATCAATTTTTACAGGAATATAGGAAACCTGCCATGGGTAATCTTTAGTTAATCTATATTTAAATTTATAGAAATATTGACCTTCCGCAATCGGTTCAAATTGACCTCTTATCCTAGTAGCTGGATCTTTGGTATCCTTGCTTTCTGGTGCATTTTCTTCTTTCCCTCTAGGATTATAGATGAGTCCATCCCATTTCAAGTCGCCCCAAACTTTTAGCTTAGAAGATTTGATTCCCTTTGCATCATTTCTTTTAGAGTTTAAAATTCCTTTAACAAAGTGTTCTCTCGAAATGACTTTTAAGTCTCTTTGATTTTCTCCCTCTTTATTTGTATTTACTATTGAAATCATTCCTTCTTCTGCACTTCTTAATACAAGTGGAGAAGGTGTTAATCCTCTCTCAAGTTGAGCATCTTGAGGATTTCCATTTGAATCTAAAGGATAAATTTTAGCAATATTAGAACCACTTGATGATGGTGCGTTGATCCCTTCGTTATTGAAAGCAAATAATTCTGGATTTTGATCTAGTGATGTTGTATTTTTATCTTTTCTATTTTGTATAACTCCTGCTGGATTAAATTTATCTATACCATGTTCTCCACCAATTCCCTTATTTAAGGTTCCTGGAATTTTTGGTTTACCATCATCATCATAACCTTCCATTGTTTTTGATTTTGAACCTTCTTCCCAGGCCCATTTATCAAGGATTGGTTCTTTGTTCCAATCCCCAGCAAATCCCATTAGAGGCATTGATAAAGAAGGTTGGAAATTTGTTTTCTTCCCATTGGAGTTTAGAGCTTCCATTTCTTCCACTGACTCAAAATGAATAAATGATTCTACGAATTTATTTTTGTTTTTTGCTTCCCCAACGTTTATAACCGCATTTAAATCAAAGCTAGAATTTGCTCCTATGGTAAAAGTATCATGCTCAAATGTGATATTTGCTCCTTTGACTTTTTCTGGGTGGATTTCTGGAACAATTTGCTTCCCATCTGGAGATTTTTCGTCTTTATATGTTTCATCCAGTTTTAGTCTATCAGTTAGAGCATCTGTAGTTATCGCTGATGCTGAAACTTTAAAGGTTAAAGGTCTGTTTGATGTATTGTGAAGCTTAATTGTAAAGTATTTTTTATCTCCTTTTATTTCTTTAAGAGAAATAGAACCATAAGAGTTTACCAAACCTTTAGAATCCGTGTTTTTAAAAGTAGCTACAACTTCATTTCTCAAAGCATTGGCCACATTAATTAGCCCTGCTCCCTGTTGTCTAGGTGATGCAAAGTATTGGCTTTTTTCTTTCCAAGAAGTCGCATCCATCATAGGCCGTGCAGTATTTTGTAGGGCTATTTTTGTAAGACTTGTAAGGTCTATTTTGTCATCTCCCTTAAGATTTTTCAAGGCAGGTCTTTCAAGCATTTCCTTTAACTTTGGTCTAATCAAAACAGTAGAAGCTGCCACGATTGGAGTTGCCATACTAGTCCCTGACATATAACCATAAGTTGATTTCCCATTAATGACATTGAGAGTGGATTTAATGTTTTTACCTGGTGCTGAGACATCAGGTTTTAAAAGTAAATCTGTTCTCGGTCCCCAAGATGTGGATCCTGCTGGAACTATGACATCTTCTTTATACAATTCTTTGTCTGTGTCAGGTGCAAACTTAAAGTCAATCTCTTTTTCGTCACCTACATTCGGTTTATTAGAATTATAGCTGGCCATATCAATTGGATAGTATTGCTCCAATTTATCTTTGAAATCTTCCTTACTATTTCTTTTAACCTCAGTTTTTTTATCAGGATTAATCATGTTCCATAGCTTTACACCATCATCTCCTGAAATTGAAAATACTTGACTTTTAGTCCCTTCATCCGCTTCATATCCCATGGCTGGAAGCTCTGTCCAATTATCTCTGTTATAGTAATTGACAGTATTTACAACCATAATGGCGCGTGCGCCCTTATCCGTTGCTCTTTTAAAAGCATCTTTTAAATCCTTGGTATAAATTCGATCCATTACTGCAATTTTGCCCTTAAGATCCAATCCTATCAAATCTTTGTCTTGACCTTTGCCTATATATATAAAGTTTAATTTACTAGGAGCTTTTGAACCGTCTTCATTTGTTGTGATTTTATTCTTATCGAAAAAGGCCCCTATATTTCTGTATTTAAAATTTTCTCCACCTATGTTGACTTTATCAAACTCAACTGTCTGATTTTTAGCAGAAGCGACCGCTATCGCATCTTCATGTGCTGCAGTTCGCGTTACATTTCCAGTGTCGGTCATTTTCAGATTATTATTTGCCACTAAATCCCATGAAGAACTTGAAGCAGAAGTCGCATAGTTACCCGTAGCTACAACCATTGGAATGCCTGCTTTTCTTAACGCTCTAATAGCTTCCCAATATTTCTCACCTACAAGACCTGTTCCTGTAAAGCCAGATGATACCGAAACAACATCGACATTGTGTTTGATCGAATCTTCAATAGCATGAAACATTGTTTCATCTCCTGCGAAGCCAGATCCTGCGTCAGAGTACATTTTATAAGAGAAGATCTGTGCATTAGGAGCAATTCCATCTATTCCGTTAAAGTTTTTAATATCTTTTTCAGTATCATTTCCCGCAAGAATCCCTGCAATATGCATCCCATGTGGATCAAAATAATCGCTTCCATCATCAGCTTTTTCTACAGTAATTTTGCCACCATTATAATAATTGAAAGCATGAGGAATTTTATCACTCAACCAATAATTTTTATCAGTACCTTTTAAGTCTTCTTTTTTAAATCTCATTGAGTCTTTGGCATCATCATCGATTCTCATAGCCTTATGCCTATAATCTGTCCCAGTATCGATGTTTGAAATGACCATACCCCGACCATCAAAGTTTTTCCCAAATGGAGCATTGATAGATTTTAGGTAATCTATAGCCTCTTCAACTCCAATTTCCTTTCTGGCATGATTCATCATTGGTTGGACTTTTTGTGATCGTTCAACCGATGAAATACCTTCTATTAGTTTAATTTTGTCCAGATTATCTGGAGTTGTTTCTATTGCAACACCATTAAAAATTCTATCATAAGTATATAAAACTTTTGTATCCTTAAGATTGGATAATTCCTTGATTGCTTTTTCTCCAGATTCTTTATCTTTAAATTCAGCAATATAGACAAGTTTATCCTCTTTTTTGGGACTTTTTGGGTCTTTACTTGCAGACGAGTCCACTTTATCTTCTTTGGATTGATTGGAATCTTCTTTTTTGCTTGTTGCTTTTTCGTTGTTAGCTTTATTATCTATCACAGATTCTTTACTAACAACTTCTTTTTCCTCAATAACTGTTGTTTTCTTCTCTTCAGTATCCTTTGAAGTTTCTATAGCATTATGAATATCTTCAAGTTTTTCTTTGTTTTCTTTTTGTTTATCTACTACTTTTTCTTTATCAGAGATATTTAAAGCATCTTCAGAGCTAGATGTGTCTGCTAAAACTACCTCATTAGGGACATATGCTGCTAAAATAACTGCAGCTGTGGTTAATGACAATACTGTACTTTTTTTCATTTTAATTCCTTACATATTTATTTAACTTCCAATAGATAGAAAACTTTAACTTTGCTAGCCTTTGTTATAAAAAGTTTTACTAAGTATTATCTAGGAAATAGAGTAGTACATTTATATATAATTGTTAGCTCTCTGAAAAATAGTATATCAATTAAAAAAATTTAAGTCAAGAAAAATTAACATGCGTTAATTTATTTTTTAATACGCATTAAAAATATAGAGTCCAAAACTTTCGTAGTTAGCTGGGGTACATTATCAGAACATTCACACCATCAAAAATAGTAGCAATCAACTTAAAGCACTAGCAGAATCACAAAGTCAAGCATCATTGATGAAATATCAGCGCTATTAAACAATATAAATAACCGCTAAGAATAAGGCTTAACGGTTATTTTCTACATATCTAACTTTTCAAATCCTCAGTCATATGTTCACCTATGACCTAAGCTTTACGAGTGGCTTCTCTAGCAACTAATACTCAATGAAAATCAAAGAACAAACTAGGAAACTAGCCGCATGTTGCTAAAAGCACTGCTTTTAGGTTGTTGATAGAACTGACGAAGTCAGCTCAAAACACTGTTTTGAGGTTGCAGATGGAAGCTGACGTGGTTTGAAGAAATTTTCGAAGAGTATAAGCTAAATCGGCGATTACACTTACAGTATAGCACTCTGAGAATAGATGGCAAGGAATTTTCATTTCTATTAAAAAAAGCCTGTCCTGAGACAAGGCTTTGATATTCTATTATTTACGAACCTGCACTTTCGTAGGCATCTAACCCTCTATCCCAAAGTTTAAGGGAAATGACAAAGAAAATAAGGGAAATCAACATCAAACCTCCGATGTTAAAGAGAACATCCTTGTCCTGCAAGAAATAGCTGGCAGGATAGTAGGCCGTAAAAGCAAAGGGCACGATAAAGCTAATTAACCAACGAAGTAGTGAATTATAAATGGAAATCGGATACTTGGCAAAGTCATTGAACATATAGAAAATGTAAATCATGGCGCCTGACTGCTTTGTCCAAAAAGCGATACTGGCTGTCGCGATTTTCAAAGAAGTATAAATCAAGGTCGCAAATGGTATGCAGACTAGAAAAAGCAGGAATTTAGGAAGAGTCCAAGCAATGCTGGTCACTGTTGTTCCCAGTAGAATGCCACCGACCAAGAGTTCTCCCAAAGCATCAATCTGAAAGGTTTCAACTAGGATGTGAAAGAGAGGATTGATAGGACGAGTCAGATACTTATCAAATTCCCCTTTTCGCACCAAACGCTGTCCCAATGCCCAGAGATTATCAAAAAAGAGATGGTCCAGTCCCTTGGGAATCAAGGAAAATCCATAGATAAAAGCAATTTCTTGAAAAGTCCAATCTTCTAGGGATGGGATGTGTTGAAAGATGACATTGAGAAACAAGAGATTCAAGCCTTGAGTCAAAAAAACTCCCAGCACACCAACCACAAAATCCACCTTGTATTCCATAATTTGTTTGATGTACTGTCTGATAAAAATCAGATGCATACGCTGATATTTTTTCATACTAACCTCCCTGAATGGTAATGAATGACTGGACTCGTTTCCAAATTAACTGAGACAAGCCCACCATCACTAAGAGCCAGAAAAACTGGAGCAAAAGCGCCTGAACAATCTGACTGGCATCGTATTTCCCAACAATGATCATGACCGGAGTATAAATCAAGGATGAAAAAGGCAGGAAGGAGAGAATATCTGAAACAACCTTTGGAAAGAAAGCCAAGGGAATCAAACTTCCTGACATAAAGGCCACTATGGAAGTCTTGAGTAGATTGGAACCCCAAAGATTTTTAAAGACAAAGGCTGAAAAACCAAAGCAGATATTAAAGAAAAAATTAATCAGATAGGCCAGCGTTAAGCTAAAAAGATAGAGGACTGTTAAGCTCAGTGCTTCTACAATACCTTGTCCAGATAAGATTTTCATCAAAACAATGACACTTAAAAATGGCAGGCCAACGCTGATAAAAATCAACCACTTGGAACCTAGCTCGGTAAAGAGATAAGAAGCCGCAAAATGCACTGGTCTCAACAAACGCATGATAATGGAACCATCCTTGACCTCCTCCCCAATCATAAAGGAAGAATCTGACCTAGTCAGAAGATTGGTCACAAAACTCATGATAATGTAAAGGGTGATATCCGCCATACTGAAACCCTGAATCAAGGACTCCTGTGAGGAATCAAAGACAGCCTTCCAGAGATAAAAAGCCACAAAAGCCCCCATAACATCCCCAATCCGATAGAGAATAAAGTTGACTCGATAGGTAATCAATTCCTGAACACCTGCATTGATAAAAGGTTTATAACGTCTCCACAATTTGACCATCTTAGAGCTCCTTTCGATAGAAGCGACGGATAATATCCTCGATATCCGTATCCACCATCTTCAAATCGCGGATTTCAAAATCAGACAGGGTTTGCTTGATAATATCAGCTGACTGGTAGCGGGAACTATCGAATTCAATGTTGAGACTATTTCCTTGTCTATCAATAATCATATCAGGCAGGCCTTCATAGTGAGAAGCGAGATGACTTTGACCTGGTAGCAGTTCAAAGGAGAGAGTTTTCATCTTGCCAAAGGTATCCTTGAGCTGGCTAACCGTCCCATCAAAAATCTCCTGCCCCTTATCAATCATAAAAATTCGATCACAGAGTTGCTCAATATCGCTCAGGTCGTGAGTGGTCAAGAGAATGGTTGTTTCTTCCTCCTGATTGATCTGAGTAATTGCCCGACGAATGTTATCCTTGACCGAAACGTCCAAACCAATGGTCGGCTCATCTAAAAAGAGAACCTTGGGATTGTGAAGCAAAGAAGCTGCAATGTCCGCCCGCATGCGCTGCCCTAGTGAAAGAGTCCGCACGGGATCCTTGATAAAGTCCTTCAAATCCAAGACTTCATTCAAAAAGTCCATACGCTTATGAAAGAGCGAGTCTGGCACATCATAAATCTCTTTTAAGACCGTGTAGGTCTCTTGTAAAGCCAAATCCCACCATAGCTGGGTGCGTTGTCCGAAAACGACTCCAATATCCTTGACATAATCTTGGCGATTGTCCTGGGGAATCTTGCCGTTAATCCGACAAAAACCAGATGTTGGTTTCAAAATCCCTGTCAGCATTTTGATGGTTGTCGACTTTCCAGCACCATTTGCCCCGATAAATCCTAAAATCTGCCCTTTTGGAACTTCAAAAGTCAAATCCTTGACCGCTTCAAAGATCTGCTTTTCAGGATGAATAAAGGAACGCAAAGCCCCCTTCAATCCCGGTTCCTTAACTGTCTTCACAAAATTTTTCTGAAGATGTTCCACTTCTATCATTGCCATATCTATCTCCCTATCGCAAGGAATAGCAACATTGTGTTTTTGACTACAAACATTCTAAATCCTTACTTTCTAAACCTGCTACATTTTATTATTACAGAAGGCTTTATACCAACCTATTATAGTCCAATAAAAACTAAAATGCAAGCGTTTGCCTAAAGTTTATGAAATGAGAGATTTCTCTCTTAAAATACTATTTTTAATTCAAAATCATCTTTTCATCCAATTTTCTCCTAAGCTCCTTCAGTATTATTTTTGTCAGTCTATCTTGGATTGTTTCAGTTGCATTTTCATTGAAATATACAATAAACTCATCGGTTGTCTTTCCAATCTTTCTCTTTGTGCCAATGTTTTTTAGTTCTTCCAAAAATTCTACTTTCCGTTTTTCAATTTCTGACAACAAAAAAGGAAGTATCTGCAATTTACCGCTTTTACTTCCTCTCTCTAATTTTCTTTGATTATCTTACTTCGACAAACTGAGATTTAGATTGTAACCCTTACGGAACATAAAACGGGCCATGCTCTTGAAGTATGTTTCATAAGATCATAGTTTAATGCTAAGTGTAGCTACATAGTCATTCCCATAACGTGATAATCGATGTCTTTTGTCACATGATTCATAAAAATCAATCATAGCAAAACCATTTTTAAGTTGTCCTCTAATCTGAGTTTCTAAAGTATGGCTAAATTCATATCCATATTCTGGATTTATGGTTATCTTTCCTTCCTCTTCAAGCTCTTTTGAATTAAAAGGTAATAAAAACTTCAAAAGCAGTTCCTCATCAGGTTTGTCCCATACAATATCAGCATCATACATGTATATCCAAGGATTCATAAATCCGACCATCAACAATCCACCCTTTTTCAATACTCGAGAGGCTTCTTTATACATATTTTCCAAATCCTCTATATATACATTTGAAACTGGATTAAAAATAATATCAAAAGTTTCATTTTCAAATGGAAATGGTTCTGTCATATCACCTTGAACTGTATTAATTTTTAAGCCTTCTCTTTTAGCAACCATCTCATCTCTTTGTAATTGTGATTTAGAAAAATCCATTATGGTTACATCATAACCTTTTACAGCAAAAACTGGTCCCTGTTGTCCTCCACCACAAGCTAAACCTAATATCTTTTTTCCGTTTGCTTTTTCAAACCATTCTTTTGGAACTTTTTTCCCAACAGTTAAGGCAACAGAAATTGGATGTTTCCTAGCTTCTTCTAATTCTTCATGTGTCAATGGCTCAGTATAGTCATTTTTTACATTATTCCATCTATCTTTATTTAATTTTATATAATTGTTCATCTTATAATCTCCTCGTATCTTTATATTATTTCGATTTAAGGTGAATAGGTTGCCATTCCTTGATTTCATTCTATTATACCATATGTTGAATTACTATTATTTCATTATTTTTTTAATTAGTATTTTTAAAATTTATTTAAACTAAAAAAAAAACAAAAAAGCTTCTCTAAAACCAAGATTACATTTTAGTTTTTTCATAGCATTATTGTACAAAAAATAGAACCTTTTAGCAACTTAAGATTGGTTCTTCTATAGTATATTCGCTATATATTCAGACACAAAAAACCCACCCAATGGGCAGGTTTCATCTGTATTATTCAGCTAGATTAAGCTTTACCTTCTGAACCGAATACGTCGATACGTTCTTCAACTGATGCTTGGATAGCTTTTACACCGTCAGCCAAGAATTTACGTGGGTCGAAGAGTTTTTTCTTGTCGTATTCTGCTTCGTTTGCTTCGTAGTCACGAGCAAATTTACGAGTTGCGTTAGCGAATGCGATTTGGCATTCAGTGTTAACGTTAACTTTCGCAACACCAAGTTTGATAGCTGCTTGGATTTGCTCATCAGGAATACCTGATCCACCGTGCAATACGATTGGGAATCCTGGAAGAGCTTCTGTCAATTTTTGCAAGTGATCAAGATCAAGACCTTCCCAGTTTGCTGGGTAAGGACCGTGGATGTTACCGATACCAGCTGCCAAGAAGTCGATACCAGTTTCAACCATTGCTTTAGCGTCTTCGATTGGAGCCAATTCACCTTTACCGATGATTCCGTCTTCTTCACCACCGATAGTACCAACTTCAGCTTCTACTGAGATACCTTTAGCGTGTGCTTTTTCAACAACTTCTTTAGCCAATTTAAGGTTTTCTTCAACTGGAAGGTGTGAACCGTCAAACATGATTGAAGTGTAACCAACTTCGATACACTCAAGTGCATCTTCGTAGTGACCGTGGTCAAGGTGGATAGCTACTGGTACAGTGATACCCATTGATTCAACAAGGTTAGCGATCAAGTTGCGAGCAACTTTGTAACCACCCATGTATTTAGCAGCACCCATTGAAGTTTGGATCAAAACTGGAGCTTTTTTAGCTTCTGCTGCGCGCAAGATAGCTTGAGTCCACTCAAGGTTGTTTGTGTTAAATCCACCAACTGCATAACCGTTGTCACGAGCTGCTTGGACAAATTTTTCTGCTGAAACGATTGCCATTTTATCAGGCCTCCTGTATATTTTTATGGGACATCCCATTTACATTGTTCATTTTATCACTTTTTGACAAAAAAATCTAGTTTTTCCCGTAGTTTCGATTGAATTTCTTCTAGCTTCATCTATGTAAACCCTTTCTCTCCCTAGTCTTGGGCGACTTTTGGAAAAGCTATGAAGAAGGTCAAACAATTCTCCTGCATCTCAAAACGATAAGGTAATTTTTCATGTTCCAATAGACTCTTGACCACAAAGAGCCCCATCCCAGACCCTTTGGCCTTGCGACTAGCATTGTCAGAAAAAGACTGGGCTAGTTTTTCTTGTTCTTCTGGGCTACAGCTATTCTCGATAAAAAGCTCCCCTTCTCTTTCTCCAATTCGAACTAAGCCACCTGGAACAGAGTGCTTAATGGCATTGCTGATGAGATTAGATAGGATCAACTTCATAACTGATGGGTTTAGATAAGCCTGCTGATGGGTCAAACTATTGTCTATCTGGAGTTCCCTTTCCTTAGCTAGCAAGACATAATCCTTAACCAGACTTTGCGTCATCTGGTGTAAGTCAATTTGTTCCCTATCATCTCGTAATTCCTGTACAGACGAGAGAGAAAGTATCTGGAGAACATGGTGATTAAGCTCATCCACAATTCCTAAGGCAACTCCCAGATAGTGGTCTCTATCCTTATAACGCCCGACATTTTCTTTCATGTTTTCAATCAGGATTTTCAAACTAGCCAGAGGTGTTTTCAATTCATGAGAAGCACCTCGTAAAAATTCGACCTTCATCTTCTCCAGCTGGAGAATAGCTTCATTCTTATCATGCAAGTCCGCAATAACAGTCAAAAGATGCTGGTAAAGGCTATTAATTTGTTCCTTGAGATCACCAATCTCATCCTTAGAATCCACACGTAATCGCACTTGGACATCCAAATCCATCATCCGACGGGTCACTCGCTTGATTTCCAATATCGGAGCAACAATGGTCCGAGCATAGATATAGGCTACCAAGAGGGAAATCAGAAAGGAGGCCAGCAAAGTATAAGGGAGAAATTGTAGACTAATCTGCTCTGCTTCCTTTTGCAAATCCATGGACGCTAGAAACTGGAGAATCATGGTACCACCGTCCTGCGTTGTCACCTCCCGCTCCTCAATAAAAAGCGAGGTTGTCTGGCGGTCTGTGTCCAGAGGAAGACTTTCCTTGACCTCCAACTTGTCCTCGGTCATCTCTCCCTTGACGGCCCCCTTGATATCACTAGTCTGGGAATACAGCTCTAACACTTGCTCGATACTCTGCCTATTCTTACCTTCTAGGGACTGGGCAATGGCTGTCGCTTTCTGGCCAATGGTTTCCTGACGATGACTCAGATAAGTCGAAGGAAAGAGAAAATAAATGGCTAAATGAAGGCAAATTACCAGAACACTAAAAATCGAGAAGGTATAGATAAATATCTTTTTAAATAAACCTGTTCGTTTCATTTTCGCTCCAATTTATAACCAACATTGCGCACAGTGAGGATGCAGTCCAAGTCCAGCTTTTTCCGCAATTCCTTGATATAGACATCAATGACACGGTCAAAAGGAACCTCATCTGTCACCTTCCAGACAGCATCGATTATCTGAGAACGAGTCAAGGCCCTTCCTTCATTTTTAACCAAATAATCAAGAATTTCCAACTCTTTAGCATTGATGGCTACTTCCTCACCTGCTAGGCTGGCACTGTAGCTCTCAAAATCCACCCTGGCATCTTTATAGGAGAAGATTCGTCCTGTATCATAATAGCGTTTGAAAATCGCATCTACCCTCACTTTTAAGAGAGAAAGGGAGAATGGTTTTTCCAGATAGCCATCTGCCAGAGAGGCAAAGGCACTCATCTTGTATTCCTCATCCTGAAAGGCAGTCAGCATCAATACAGGAACCTGACTGGTTTTACGAATCTCAGCTAGGACTTCTAGGCCGTTGAGCTTGGGCATCTGGATATCCAGTAAAACCAGGGCTACCTCATAGCTAGAAAATTGCTCCAGTGCTTCCTGACCGTCCGCTGCCTCAATAGTTTCATAACCACAATCCGTCAAATAATCACTGATCCCCTCACGGATCATCTCTTCATCTTCTACAATTAAAATTTTCATAGAAAAACGTTTCACATTCCTTTAAATTTCTTGTAAAGCAACTTGCTTTCATCCTGATAAACAGAGGATTTACCAAGACAAAACAGATAAAAATGCTACCTATATTATACCCCATTTAGGGGAGAATAGGTAGCAAGTTTGTTATTCGCTATCCAGCAGAAGCTCTTTGGGTTGTTTTCTGAGGAGATTGCTTGAAGCAAGCGCCATAACGAGAACCACTAGAACCAAGGCTAGGACAAAGACGATGATAAAGTCTGATGTCTGAATAGAAATATCTAGGCTCGACAAGGTCTTGCTAAAACCATCTACTTCTGCACCACCACCAAGGTTAGAGGCTTGAGCTGCCTTGCTGGCTTGCTTGGCAACACCTGAAGTGACATTGGCAAGAACAGTATTTCCGATTGCACGCGCTGTGTAAGTAGCTAAGAAGTAAGCAGAAACAAGAGCAGGTATGGCAATCAAGATGGATTCAGTGATGAATTGACCCAAGATACTTGCCTTCTTGAGACCGATAGAGAGGAGAATACCCACTTCCTTGCGACGGGCATTGATCCAAAGGCTGAGCAAGAGGGCAAGGAGAAGAACTGAGAAGCTCAAGCTGCCCCAGAAGAGGAGGTTGGCCATCTTGTACATGCCAGTGATGGATTGCTCAAGAGCTGGGTAGTTAGATGAGCTCTTAACGAGTGTATAGCTCTTCCAGTTGATACCACTGATGCCATTCAACTCTTTCATAACATCATCCAAGTTCTTGTCCGCTGTTACAAAGAAGGTTGCGTCCCCATAAATAGCTGTGTCTTCTGTGTAACCATATAGTTTAGCAGCCGTATGGATGTCTGTGATAGCTGTGTTCTCGTATAGTTCTTGTGAGTAGGTTACTGCCGACTTATTGTGACCATCAAAGAGTCCCTTGATTGTCACTTCGACTGTTTCCTTGGCACCTTTTTCATTGTCTGCATCGTAGATATTAGAGTCTAGTTTGACCTTGTCCCCTACTTTCCAGCCGTGTTTGGCTGCCAAGTCCTTGTGCATGAGAATCTTGTTTTTGTCATCGTTAGTTAGGTGCTCACCTTCGACCAACTTATAAGAACCAGAGACAAACTTGTCTTCTTTAGAAGAGTCATTGACACCTGTAATCATCAAGCTACTTCCAAAATGTTTAGCACGGTCAGGTGTCAGATTTTTCTTGGTTTCTGGAGTTTCGATAAGTTCATATCCACTCAAATCTCCAATGGCATTAATGCGTTTAACATAAGACTCGATGGCCTTATTTTCGGTGATTTTTTTGATATCTTCACCCTTGATATTACCAGCACCACGTGGCGTTCCTTGATTAACGCGACGATTGATTTGCATGGAGAAGCTGTTGGTGATATTTTTAAAGGTCTCCTGAGAAGCCTTGGCAGTAGCTCCCTTGATCGACAAGCCGACCAAACTCAAGCTCGCCATAAGGAGAATAATCAGGAAGATGACAATCGATTTGAAAAACTTCCTTGTAACATAGGCAAATGCGTTGTGTAACATAGGTTCCCTTTCTAGATTTTGTTTTACTTTATAGTTCTAACAGAAAAAGCTCATATTATTTCGTCGTATTGCGAGTTTCAGTCAGTTTCTTGTCCTTCAATTCAAGTGTAATATCTGACGCTTGTGCCACTTCTTTGCTGTGAGTTACGACGATGACACATTTACCTGTTTTTTGGGCAAGTGATTTGAGCAGTTCGACAATATCTCCAGCAGTTTTAGGGTCCAGATTTCCTGTTGGCTCATCAGCTAGAATAACTGGAGCTTCCGATACCAAACTACGAGCAATTGCAACACGTTGCTGTTGCCCCCCTGATAACTGGAGAACATTCCGCTTGATCTGACTTTCATCCAAACCAAGCTCAAGCAGTGTATCCTTGCTTGCCTTTTTGTTGACCAAGCGGATATTTTCCAGTGGAGAAAGATAATCTATCAAGTTATAATTTTGAAAGACCAGGGAAATATGGTGCATGCGATGGTAAGAATAGCCCTTCTTACGAATATCCTCTCCTTGAAAAAGGATAGAACCTTCAACAGGACTATCTAGACCAGCAAGTAGGGACAAGAGTGTGGATTTTCCTGCTCCTGACTCCCCAATAATACTGTAAAATTTCCCGGGTTCAAAATTATAATTGATCTGATATAGGACTGCTTCAGCAGTGTTCTTATAACGGTAGGTAACATCTTGTAATTGTAATAAAGTCATGATTTCTCCTTCTTAACTAATAGATGATAAAATTTCTTTAGGTGATTTTCTAAATAAGAATAGGAAACAAAGGGCTACAGATAAGCAACTAAGCAGAACTAGAAAAACATAGGATTCTGCAAATGATAGGATATTAGTTGATAGACTGCTTGCTTTAGCTAGTGTATCTTGTAAGCTTGCCTGATCTCCACTTGCTAGGACAGATTGGAGCAGATAGGATGTAATGGCGTTTCCTGCAACAAATGCCGGAAGCAAAGCACCGATAGATACCAAAACCACCTCTAAACAGAATTGTAGGAAGATCGAGCTCTTGCCTTTTCCAAGTGCCAGAAGGATTCCCACTTCGTAAACCCTTTCTCTCAACCAAAGAGACAAGACCAAAATTAAGGCTCCAGCTCCAGCTATCAACATCCCATAAAGGAAGATGGTCAGGAAGGTTTGGAAGGTAGCAACTGAGTCTTTGATTTGTTCAAAAGCCTTGCTTTCCTTCTCGACTTGGTAGCCTTGACTTTCCAAGACTAAGTTTTCCACCTGCTTCATAAGTCCATCCATTTCCTTAGGATTTTCTACATAGAAGCGAGCTGAACTGACTTGAGGTTCACCATTTTCCAAAAGGATTTGGCTACTTTCATAGTCTGTAAAGACTTGGTTTTCACTGAAGTCGGAAGATAAGCCTGTGAATTTCTCCTGTTTTTTACCAGAAAAGATGCCGACAATCTCAAACTCTACTGTTTGTCCTTTGCCAGATTCTGACTGTCCAGCATCCAAGCTAATCTTATCATGAAGCGTAAGACCGTTCTTCTTGGCCAACTCTTCGTGGATCAAGATTTTCTTGGAATCCCCTTTTTGAAGGTGTCGCCCTTCTTTTAGATTGAAAGCCGAGCTGGTAAAGATCACATCCTTAGATGAATCCTCAAGAGCTGTTAAACTAACCAAGTTTTTGTCTGCAGCTGATAAATCATCACGCTCCACGCTCTGCTCGCCACTCACCGCTTCCTTGTCTTTTAATTTTGCGACCGTCTCGAGTTCAGGAGAGACATTTTCCAGTCCCTTAATCTTGCTTACAGATACTAGGTCCGACAGCTTGAAAGTCTGACCATTTTCTATCTTCTTAATCGAAAAAGATGTGTTGAGTGATTTGTAAAGATTGGTTTCAACTGTTTTGTTGGACTTCATCAGAGTCAAACAGGCTGAAATTCCAGCCAATAGGACCAATAAAATTAGAAATAAAATAAAACTTCTCAGTCGTTTTCTGCTGACATAAGCCCAAGCTCTTTGGATTGGATTCATTTGTCACCTCCATATTTGTAAGACTATTATAAAATCCAAATATGAAATGTTTATGAAATGCAAAAAAAGAGCAAAAATTTTTTTGCTCTACTTGAATTAGATGAAAACAAAAGAGCTAGCCTAAGCTAACTCTTATCCTATGCGGAGAGAGGGACTTGAACCCTCACGACCTAAAGCGGTCACAGGATCCTTAGTCCTGCGCGTCTGCCAATTCCGCCATCCCCGCGTCGATTACTTTACTAGTATATCAACTTTTAGGACTCTTGTCAACACTTTTTTCAAATTTTTTTCATTTCATCAACTAAATTACTCTGAAAGTTCATTTAGCTTCTCATCTACTAACTTAGCTCCAAGTGTATTTTTGAAATGGCCTAGAGCAAATTGATGATTTTCAGGCCAGATAGAAGCAACGGCTGGTTGAACAATCTCGATGTCATATCCTAGATTATAGGCATCTATAGCTGTATGCAGAACACAGATATCCGTCAAGACACCTGTTAAGATAACTGTAGAAATTCGACGCTCTCTCAAACGAATATCTAGGTCAGTCCCTGAAAATGCTGAATAATGGCGTTTATCCATCCAAAAAACTCGACTGTCTGAACCATGCTCTTGATAAAAGGTTCCCAAATCTCCGTATAAATTCCGTCCACTCGTCCCAATCAAATTGTGAGGAGGAAATAGCTTGCTTTCTGGATGGAAACAATCGTTTTCTTCATGAGCATCAATGGTAAAGAAGATGTAATCTCCTCGTTCAAAAGCTAATCGAGTCACCTTACTAATGGCTTCCGAAATAGCTTGAGCTGGAGCACCTGCTGTCAATTTACCACTGTCGGCAACAAAATCTTCTGTATAATCAATCGAAATCAAAGCTTTAGTCATTAGTAATCTCTTTTCTTCACTTCTTCAAAAATATCTGAAATCAAGACCTTAAGGTAGGTTCCCTTCATTCCAAGTGAGCGACTTTCAATAATTCCCGCAGACTCAAGTTTACGAAGAGCATTGACAATCACAGAACGGGTAATACCGATACGGTCTGCAATCACAGACGCAGTCAACTGCCCTTCATTTCCATTTAATTCCCCTAAAATTGCTGAAACAGCACGGAGTTCGGAGTAAGACAGAGTATTAACCGCCATGGTAACAGCAGTACGGCGACGGATATTTTTCTCATCTTCTTCACGCTGGAAGTTGAGGAGTTGAATTCCAACAACGGTACTCGCAATCTCAACAAGAATCAAGTCCTCGTCTTCAAATTTTTTATCATTGCGCCAAATAATCAAAGAACCAAGGCGAATCCCTGATACATGAATCGGTGCAATGGTTGTCAAGCCATCTGGAAAATCCGAACGACTCTCTACAGGGAAAATACTCAAATCATGATCAACTGTCAGATTGGCTTCTGTATCGTAAATCATGTTCGCACCTTGAATGTAGTCATCTGGGAAAATCTTAGTTTGGAAGAATTGCTCTACACGATCTGTATTGGTTTTATAACGCATAAAATAACCAAGGAGACGTCCCTTGCTATTGACGATACAAGCGTTACAGTCAATAATATCTGCCAATTGACGGGTAATCGCATTGTAGGGAAGTTCTTCCTGCAACTGCTCCTCCGAGCGCTTCAGGATAGAAGTAATTTTTCTTGTTTTTTCTAGTAAATGTGCCATTTTTCACCTCGAATTTAATCGCTATCATTATAACATAAAAAGCTTGAATTTTCAATTATTATCTGAAAATTGCTTATTTAATTGCAATTTAGACTAGCTGAAATATTTTAGAAAATTAGGTTTTCTTGTTGACAACCTAATTTATTTTTGATATTATATTATCATAAGAAGATGGATGGATAATACCTTTCCATTTCACCTATCCTTTGCTATCACCATCTTCTTTCAACCTTGGTCTCCTTATATAAAAAAGCGATTCATTTTGAACCGCTTTTTCTTATTTGTCACCCTTGTTACGAATAACAAAGCCTGTTTGCTTTTCGCTTGAAGTATTGCGTGGTTTTTTATTGTCTTTATTACGGTAACGTCTGTCTTTATCAAAACGATCATTGCCACGACTTCCTTTTTTGAAATCATCACGACGACCATTGCCACGGCGATCACGGTCTCGACGGTCGTCCCCACGACGGCCTCCACGACCTCCCTTACCTTTACCACCGAAGCCATTACCTGATGGTTTAAACGGCAGTGGTTTTTCACGCGCAATCTCCACTTCAGGAAGACTATCTGGATCCTGAACTGTTAAGCTGAGAATATACATGGCCAATTCTTCAGGACTAAATTCTGAGGCCAATTGACGAGCATCCTTGCCAAACTTCTCAAAGTTGCTACGAATCTCCTCATTAGCAAAATCACGTTCGATTTTCTTAAGAGCTACTTGCTTTTTAGCTTGGAAGGCTTCTTCTGCACTTGCAGGTTTGAGACCTTTCATGCGTTTCTTTGTCAAGTTCTCGATGATTTGGAGGTAACCCATTTCATTAGGTGAAACGAAGGTAATAGACTGACCTGATTTACCAGCACGACCTGTACGCCCGATACGGTGAACATAACTTTCAGGATCTTGTGGAATATCGTAGTTGTAGACATGGGTCACACCTGAAATATCCAACCCACGCGCTGCAACGTCTGTCGCAACCAAAACATCAAGATTGCCATTTTTAAAGTCACGAAGGACACGAAGACGTTTGTTTTGGTCTAGGTCTCCATGAATTCCTTCTGCACGGAAGCCACGGATTTTCAGACCACGAGTCAATTCATCTACACGGCGTTTTGTACGACCAAATACGATAGCAAGTTCTGGTTGTTCCACGTCCATGAGACGGGTCATGGTATCAAATTTTTCTTGTTCTTTAACTCGGATATAGTATTGGTCAACCAATTCTGTTGTCAATTCCTTGGCAGCAATCTTCACATGCTCAGGTTCTTTCATAAACTGAACACCGATACGCTTGATGGCATCTGGCATAGTTGCTGAGAAGAGTAGGGTTTGACGGTTTTCAGGGACACGAGAAATGATCGCTTCGATATCTTCAAGGAAGCCCATGTTGAGCATTTCATCTGCTTCGTCAAGGATGAGAGTTTCAATATCTTGTAATTTCAAGGCCTTGCGTTTAATCAAGTCCAAGAGGCGACCTGGAGTTCCCACCACGATATGGGCACCAGATTTAAGAGCTTTGATTTGTTTTTCAATGCTGGAACCACCGTAAACTGAGCGAACTTTCACTCCCTTGCTACGGCCAAAGCGGAAGAGTTCTTCTTGACTTTGGACAGCAAGTTCACGTGTTGGAGCGATAACCAAAGCTTGGATGGTCGCTTCTTCTGTACGGATTTTTTCAAGGGTAGGCAAGCCAAAGGCTGCAGTTTTTCCTGTACCAGTCTGAGCTTGACCGATAACGTCCTTACCTTCAAGAGCCAAGGGAATAGTTTGTTCTTGGATCGGACTGGCTTCTACAAAACCAGCTTTTTCAATCTCTGCTAGCAAATCAGCAGACAAGTTTAATTCATTAAATTTCACGTTATTCTTCTTTCTAAAGGTGGTGCGAAGCCACCCTATAGGGCTTAGTTTATACTTTTCTTTTTATGACGGATTTTCATATACTGGATATAAAATCGTGTTGCTTCTTTTCCACAAAAGAAAAGTACTGTTTTCTTTGCAACCTATCTAGTATAACACAAGACAAGCTTAAAAGATAGCCCAATTTCTCTAGAAAATCATGTAAGCGGTTTTTGGCTTTCCTTTTTGATTGAACGACCTAGATAATAAGACAAAGCCAAGGCTATACTATATAAAATGAGAAAAACGAACAAGGTTTGTGTGTAAGAATGAGCCATTTTATAAGTCTCTGCTAATAAAATAGGTCCTGCTAAACCAGCCATTGCCCAAGCTGTTAAAATATATCCATGCAGAGCGGCCAATTCCTTGGTTCCAAAAATATCACTGAGATAAGCCGGAATCAATGAAAAACCAGCTCCATAGCAAGTCATCAAAATAGACATAGCGACTACAAATAAAACGGAATTTGTAAAGAGCCAAAGCGAGAGAGAAAAGAAAAGATTGACAAGCAGTAATATACTAAAGGTTAGAGGGCGACCGATATAGTCAGATAAACTCGCCCAGAGCAAACGACCAAACCCATTGAAAATCCCTAAAACGCCCACCATTACTGCTGCATGACTTGTAGACAAGCCAGCCATCTCCTGTGCCATTGGCGATGCCGCTGAAATTAAGCCTAAACCACAAGCTATGTTGATAAAGAAAATAATCCAAAGTATATAAAACCGATTGCTTTTCAGGGCCTGATTTGCAGCCATTCCTTGCGTCAAAGAGGTTATTTTTTCTTTCCCTGAAACAGATAAAATTGCAAGCTCTTGCTCATTTGGACGCTTAATGAATTGTGAAGCTAGGAGCATGATAATAAAGTAACTTGCACCTAAAATATAAAAAGTTTCTACAAGCCCTACCCCTGCGATGAGATGTTGCGCTATGGGACTAGTCAATAAAGAAGCAAAACCAAACCCCATAATCGCTAAACCTGTTGCGAGACCACGTTTATCAGGAAACCATTTTATAATCGTTGACACAGGGGTAATATAGCCTGCTCCCAAACCAAGCCCACCTAAAATGCCATAAGCGAGATACAACAACCACAGCTCCTGACGGTCTATTGCAAATCCTGTTAAGATATTTCCACCTGCGTATAGAAAAGCAGATAGACTCCCCATGACTCTCGGACCAAATTTTTCTACCAAACGCCCCATAAATGCAGCCGATAATCCCAAACAAAAGATTGCTAGACTAAAGGCAAAGGCAACAGAAGCCTGATCCCATCCCGTTTTTTCAATAATAGGGTTGCGATAAACACTCCAAGCATAAGTCGAACCCAGCATTAAGTGTAAAATGACCCCAGCAAAAGCAATAATATAACGATTCAATTTCATAAAACCTCCTATTTTCGAACATTTATTCTATCTTATATAAAAATAGATAGGATTTTAGTTTATCAAGCTTGTCAAAAAATTACTAGTTTTTTGTTTGGAAAGCGTTTTTAGCTTTTTCTGTCTTTTTCGTAGCAGAATTGTGCAAAAGTTTTTTTCTTGTGCTAGAATGAAAGTCGAAAAGGAGGAATTCTAAATGTTAACTTATGATTTAATCGTTATCGGATTTGGTAAAGCTGGTAAAACACTAGCTGGTAAATTGGCTTCAGCTGGCAAAAAAGTTGCCCTCGTTGAACGTAGTAAAGCTATGTATGGTGGAACTTGTATCAACATTGGTTGTATCCCAACTAAAACTTTACTAGTTGCTGCTGAGAAAGACTTGTCTTTTGAAGAAGTGATTGCTACCAAAAATACTATCACTGGTCGCCTCAATGGTAAAAACTATGCTACTGTTGCAGGTACAGGCGTGGATATCTTTGATGCGGAAGCTCACTTCCTTTCAAATAAAGTCATCGAAATCCAAGCTGGTGATGAAAAGAAAGAACTGACCGCTGAAACAATCGTCATCAACACTGGTGCTGTTTCAAACGTCTTGCCAATCCCTGGACTTGCTACAAGCAAAAACGTCTTTGACTCAACAGGTATTCAAAACTTGGACAAATTGCCTGAAAAACTTGGAATCCTTGGTGGCGGAAATATCGGTCTTGAATTTGCTGGTCTTTACAACAAACTTGGAAGCAAGGTTACAGTTCTAGATGCCTTGGATACTTTCCTACCTCGTGCAGAACCTTCCATCGCAGCTCTTGCTAAGCAATACATGGAAGAAGACGGTATTGAATTGCTTCAAAATATCCGCACTACTGAAATCAAAAACGATGGTGACCAAGTGCTCCTTGTAACTGAAAACGAAACTTACCGTTTCGACGCCCTTCTCTACTCAACTGGACGCAAACCAAATGTAGAACCACTTCAACTTGAAAATACAGATATTGAACTAACTGAACGTGGTGCTATTAAAGTAGACAAACATTGTCAAACAAACGTTCCTGGTGTCTTTGCAGTTGGAGATGTCAACGGTGGCCTTCAATTTACTTACATTTCACTTGATGACTTCCGTGTTGTTTACAGCTACCTTGCTGGAGATGGCAGCTACACACTTGAAGACCGTCTCAATGTACCAAACACTATGTTCATCACACCTGCACTTTCACAAGTCGGTTTGACTGAAAGCCAAGCTGCTGATTTGAAACTTCCATACGCAGTGAAGGAAATCCCTGTTGCAGCAATGCCTCGCGGTCACGTAAATGGAGACCTTCGCGGAGCTTTCAAAGCTGTTGTTAATACTGAAACAAAAGAAATTCTTGGAGCAAGCATCTTCTCAGAAGGTTCTCAAGAAATCATCAACATCATCACTGTTGCTATGGACAATAAGATTCCTTACACTTACTTCACAAAACAAATCTTCACTCACCCAACCTTGGCTGAGAACTTGAATGACTTGTTTGCGATTTAAGTTGAGATTTAATCGTATCGAACAGCCCTCTGAGGGCTGTTTTCATTTCTGCGAAATCTCATACTCTTCGAAAATCAAATTCAAACTACGTCAGCTTCACCTTGCCGTACTCAAGTACAGCCTGCGGCTAGCTTACTAGTTTGCTCTTTGATTTTCATTGAGTATCAAATCTGTCTTTTCCCTCTTTTATGATATAATAGAAACATGAACTTAAAAACTACTTTGGGCCTTCTTGCTGGGCGTTCTTCCCACTTTATTTTAAGCCGTCTTGGCCGTGGAAGTACGCTCCCAGGAAAACTTGCCCTTCAATTTGATAAAGATATTTTACAAAACCTAGCTAAGAACTACGAGATTGTCGTGGTCACTGGAACCAACGGAAAAACCTTGACAACTGCCCTCACTGTCGGCATTTTAAAAGAGGTTTATGGTCAAGTTCTGACCAACCCAAGCGGTGCCAACATGATTACAGGAATTGCGACAACCTTCTTAACAGCCAAATCGTCTAAAACTGGGAAAAATATTGCCGTTCTAGAAATCGATGAGGCCAGTCTATCTCGTATCTGTGACTATATCCAGCCAAGCCTTTTTGTTATCACCAATATCTTCCGTGACCAGATGGACCGCTATGGTGAGATTTACACAACTTACAAGATGATTTTGGATGCTATTCGTAAAGTGCCTACTGCCACTGTTCTCCTTAATGGAGACAGCCCACTTTTCTACAAGCCAGCTATTCCAAATCCTGTACAGTATTTTGGTTTTGACTTGGAGAAAGGTCCAGCCCAGCTGGCTCACTACAATACCGAAGGAATCCTCTGTCCTGACTGCCAAGGCATCCTCAAATATGAGCATAATACCTATGCAAACTTGGGTGCCTATATCTGTGAAGACTGCGGATGTAAACGTCCTGATTTAGACTATCGCTTGACAGACTTGGTTGAGTTAACCAACAATCGCTCTCGCTTTGTCATTGACGGACAAGAATACGGTATTCAAATCGGTGGGCTCTATAATATCTACAACGCCCTAGCTGCTGTGGCTATCGCCCGTTTCCTCGGCGCAGATTCCCAACTAATCAAGCAGGGATTTGATAAGAGCCGTGCTGTCTTTGGACGCCAAGAAACCTTCCATATCGGTGACAAGGAATGTACCCTCGTCTTGATTAAAAATCCAGTCGGTGCGACCCAAGCTATCGAAATGATTAAACTAGCTCCTTATCCATTTAGCCTATCTGTCCTCCTTAACGCTAACTATGCAGATGGAATTGATACCAGCTGGATCTGGGATGCTGATTTTGAACAAATCACTGACATGGACATCCCTGAAATCAACGCTGGCGGTGTGCGTCATTCTGAAATCGCACGTCGTCTACGAGTAACAGGCTATCCAGCTGAGAAAATCACTGAAACAAGTAGTCTGGAACAAGTTCTTAAAACCATTGAAAACCAAGATTGTAAGCATGCCTATATCCTTGCTACCTATACTGCTATGCTGGAATTCCGCGAACTGCTGGCTAGTCGTCAGATTGTTAGAAAGGAGATGAACTAATGGTTTATACTTCACTTTCCTCAAAAGCTGGCAATTACCCCTATCAGCTCAACATTGCCCACCTCTACGGAAATCTCATGAATACCTACGGGGACAATGGAAACATCCTCATGCTCAAGTATGTGGCTGAAAAACTAGGAGCCCATGTGACGGTTGACATCGTTTCACTTCATGATGATTTTGATGAAAATCACTACGACATTGCCTTTTTCGGTGGCGGTCAAGACTTTGAACAGAGTATCATTGCAGACGACCTACCTGCTAAAAAAGAAAGCATTGACAACTACATCCAAAATGACGGTGTGGTTCTCGCTATCTGTGGCGGTTTCCAACTATTGGGGCAATATTATGTTGAAGCTTCAGGTAAACGTATCGAAGGGCTAGGGGTCATGGGCCACTACACCCTCAACCAGACCAATAACCGCTTTATTGGTGACATCAAGATTCACAATGAAGATTTCGATGAAACCTACTATGGTTTTGAAAATCATCAAGGCCGTACCTTCCTTTCTGATGACCAAAAACCGCTGGGACAAGTGGTTTATGGAAATGGAAACAACGAAGAAAAGGTCGGCGAAGGGGTTCATTATAAGAATGTCTTTGGTTCTTACTTCCATGGGCCCATCCTCTCTCGCAATGCCAATCTAGCTTATCGCCTAGTCACTACTGCCCTCAAGAAGAAATATGGTCAGGACATTCAACTCCCTGCTTATGAGGATATTCTCAGCCAAGAAATCGCTGAAGAATACAGCGACGTCAAAAGCAAGGCTGACTTTTCTTAAACCAAGAAAAACCATATCAAAGAGCTCCGATAAGATAGCGGAGTTCTTTTTGTCTTTTCTTTTACCCTTCTCCCTTGCATTTTCTCTCTTTTTTTGCCAAAATAGAGGGGTAGAAAGAAGGTAGCATATGTCTAAATTACAACAAATCGTAACATATCTTGAATCAGAAAAACTAGACGTCGCTGTCGTATCTGACCCCGTCACAATTAATTACCTCACTGGCTTTTACAGTGATCCCCATGAACGCCAAATGTTCCTTTTTGTCCTAGCGGATCAAGAACCCCTCCTCTTTGTCCCAGCCCTTGAAGTTGAGCGTGCTACTAGTACTGTTTCCTTCCCAGTTGTGGGCTATGTGGATTCTGAAAATCCATGGCAAAAAATGAAACATGCTCTTCCACAGCTTGACTTCAAACGTGTCGCTGTTGAGTTTGACAATCTCATCTTGACCAAATATCATGGCTTGAAAACCGTTTTTGAAACTGCTGAGTTTGACAACCTCACTCCTCGTATCCAACGCATGCGCCTCATCAAATCAGCTGATGAAGTGCAAAAAATGATGGTTGCAGGTCTCTATGCTGATAAGGCTGTTAAGGTTGGTTTTGATAATATTTCTCTTGATAAGACGGAGACAGATATCATCGCTCAAATTGACTTTGCCATGAAACGTGAAGGTTATGAAATGAGCTTTGATACCATGGTCTTGACTGGTGATAATGCTGCAAATCCACACGGCATTCCAGCAGCTAATAAGGTTGAAAATGACGCCCTTCTCCTCTTTGACCTTGGTGTTCTGGTCAACGGCTATGCTTCAGATATGACTCGTACAGTCGCTGTTGGTAAACCAGACCAATTCAAGAAAGACATTTACAACTTGACTCTTGAAGCCCAACAAGCTGCTCTTGACTTTATCAAGCCAGGTGTGACTGCACATGAAGTGGACCGCACTGCCCGTGAAGTCATCGAAAAAGCTGGTTACGGTGAGTACTTCAACCACCGTCTCGGTCATGGTATCGGTATGGATGTCCACGAATTCCCATCTATCATGGAAGGAAACGACATGGTCATCGAAGAAGGCATGTGCTTCTCTGTTGAACCAGGTATCTATATCCCTGGTAAAGTCGGTGTTCGTATTGAAGACTGTGGTGTTGTTACCAAGGATGGCTTTGACCTCTTTACAAGCACCAGCAAAGACTTGCTTTATTTTGATTAATATTATACAAAAAAAGTTAGCTCGAACAGCTAACTTTTTACTTTATCTTTTTGATACTTTGACTAAGGATAAATCCTACAATCATCCCTACCATATTTTGCATGAAATTTGGTAGGATTTCTGGTAGGGCTGCTGCCCAGCCATTCATCAATGTAGAACCCAAGGCGTAACCCCCTACCATGGCAATCGTTGCTAAGATAAGGCCTAACCACTGAGTTTTTCCTTTAAATCCTGCGAAAAATCCCTGCAAGCCATGGTTAACCAAGCTAAAGAACATCCACTGAGGATAGCCTGATAAGAGGTCAATCAAGAAACCTGCTAGTCCTCCTACTACAGCCCCTTCACGACTACCAAAGTAGAAGGCCGCAAAGAAGACACCAGCATCTAAAAGAGTTAGAATGCCTGTCGGTGTTGGAATTTTTAAGAAATAACCTAGAACCACAGAGAGGGCGGTTAATAGGGATACAAGGGCAATTTTAGTTGTTTTGGTTTGCTTCATATTGTCTCACTCCATACTGATCTGCTTGTGCAATAGCACGATAAACGAAAGCCTTAGAGCTTTCTACTGCTGGTAAAAGTTCATCACCTTTGACTAGATAACTGGCAATGCTGGAAGCAAAGGTACAACCTGCACCAGCATTTTGCCCTTGGATGACAGGATTTTCTAGGACTGTAAAGTTTTGTCCGTCATAAAAGACATCCACAGCCTTGTCCTGACTAAGGCGATTACCTCCCTTGATAATGACTGCTGGCGCTCCTAAGTCATGCAATTTCTGTGCTGCAGCCTTCATGTCTTCCAAGGTTTTAATTTCCTGACCTGCCAATAATTCTGCTTCAGGAAGATTAGGAGTAATCACACTGACATAAGGGAAAAAACGAATCAGTTCTTGACAGAGTTCACTTACAGCTACGTCGTGTGTTTCCTTGCAGACCAAGACGGGATCCAGCACCACAGGCACTCCTGGGCGTTGTTTGATAAAGTCCAATGCTTTCTCAGCTACACTGACAGTTGGTAGAAGACCAATCTTAATCCCTGCAAACTCCACATCACGCAAGCTATCTAATTCATGTTGAAAAATGGTATCGTCGGTTGGAAAGACTTCAAAGCCCTTTTCTGTTAAAGCTGTCAAGCAAGTCACTGCTACAAAGCCATGCAAGCCGTTCAAGGTATAGGTAGCCAAATCAGCTGACAGGCCACCACCACTAAAAATGTCATTTCCAGAAAGTGCTAAAATACGATTATTCTTCATAACGAATCTCCTTTAAATACAAACCATTAGGTGCTGCAGTGGGACCAGCAAGTTGCCTATCCTTCTTCTCCAAGATCAGGTCAATCTGCTCTACTGGCATACGGTTGTTTCCAATTTTGAGCAGTGTCCCCACCATATTGCGAATCTGTTTATACAAGAAGCCATTTCCTGAAAAGGTAAAGGTCAAAAACTGACCTGTCTCATCAACTGTTAAACTAGCTTCTGTGATGGTGCGAACCTTATCCTCTACACTAGTACCAGAGGCTGTAAAGCCAGTGAAATCGTGGGTTCCTTCAAGCTTTTTGACAGCCTCCTGCATCCGTTCCACATCAAGCGGATAGGGAAAGTGAGTGGCATAATGACGGCGCATGGGATTTTTAGGACGCCCCCTATCCACGATAAACTCATAGGTCTTGCTGTGCTTGGCATAACGGCAATGAAAATCATCCTCCACTAGCTCAATAGAAATCACATCAATATCTTCAGGGGACTGGGTGTCCAAGGCAAAGCGAAGTTTTTCCTCATCCATCTGGTAGGGCAAGTCAAAATGAATAACCTGTCCCAGGGCATGAACACCACTATCTGTCCTACCAGCACCGTGAACAGTAATGGCTTGCCCTTTATTTAACCTGGTCAAGGTTTTTTCAATTTCTTCCTGAACGCTACGCGCATGAGGCTGGCGCTGAAAACCAGCAAAGGCGTAACCATCATAGGAAATAGTTGCTTTATATCTTGTCATGACTTCTATTGTATCAAGAAATTAGTCTGGAGACAAGATTCTAAAACAAATACTGTCTGGGTACAAAAAACTCAAAAGAAAAACTTAGGAAACCAATCCTAAGCTCTCTTTTGAAGTAGGTACATGACAAAGATAGAGGTTACAATCAACCAACCTCCTAAGATACTAAAGACCAACATTCCATTTTGTGTTAGCAAGCCAATTGCACTTAGAACGAATGGTGTCGTAAAGGCTCCGAAACTACAGCCTAATACAGCAAATGAAGTTGCTTGATTGAGGAGTTTAGCTGGAATTCGTTCAGAAACAAGTTGAAAGACGGTCGTCAAAGCTACACTGTAGGCAAAACCAGCAAGAATGCTTCCTGCTACTACCACCCACAAGGATGGAGACAGGGCAATCACAATTTGACCTAAGCCGAAGGTAATACCAGACCAGAGGAGCAGTTTCTCTTTAAAAATAGAAATCAAGAAAGAAAAACTCACACCAGCCACAATCCCGATCAACTGCATGACACTAAGAACAAAACTAGATAACTGGGCATCTCCAAGTCCTCTTTCCACCATCAAACTTGGAATACGGATGGTAATAGCTGTATTCGTACAAACTACAACCGCTGCTTCAATAGCTAGGATAAAAATCAAGCCTTTCATTTCCCGAGTTAAGCGACTTGCTTCCTTCTCTTTTTTCTTGACTTCTTTCTTTTCCTTTCCATAAGGGACAAAGAGCAAATAAAGGATCAGCACCAAAAATCCAGCACTATAGGCTAGGAAGGTAGCTGTCCAACCAAAAGCCAACAACTGGCCGACTGCCAAGGTAATGAGAGAGGCTCCAACGACCTCTGCAGAGCCACGTAGCCCCAACATCTGAATCCGCGTTTTGCCTTGATAACGTTCACTGATAATAGAAATAGCCTTGGCATTGATCATCCCAACACCCAAACCAAAAAGAATTCTTGTTCCAAAGACAAAGGGGTAGGCTTGATACCAAAATGGAGCCGTTCCACTTAGTGATAAAATCAATAATCCCAAACTAATCTGTAAACGCTCAGGAAATATTTTTTCTAAGAAACCATTTAGTAGCAACATAATCATGATCCCAAAGGAAGGCAAGCTCGCCAAGAGCTCAATTTGTTCCTTAGGATAACCTTGATAATAGTCAAACATGGCTGGCAGGGCACTCGAGATGGAAAAGGATGTAATCAAAACGAGGGAGAGAGCCAAAATACTGGCCCGTTCTAAAAATTGTTTCATGAAATCTCTTTCTATATTTTCTCTTAATCTTCTGCCTCTTTTAATAGTTATCAAGTAGGCAAGAAAAGAAGAAGCCTCTTTAGTGTACAGACTCCTTCTTAAACTCGAAAATGAATTCCTTGTGCCTTAAGATGATTTTTTCTTGATTTGCTTGACAAAGTAGAAGATAAATCCTGCTACCATATAGGCAACAAAGATAATCAGACACCACTTGAACACGACATCCCAACCCTTGTTCACATTCAAAAAGAAGTAAGGGAAAGGACTGACCTTAGAATTAGGAATGTCTAATTTCAGTACCAAGCCATTAAAAAGAGCAAAAATCATATACAGCAAGGGTAAAATCGTCCACACAACTGGATCCCAGATTTTGTATTGACCCTGTTTATCAAAAAAGAGGGTATCTGCTAAAAACCAGAGGGGAACGATATAGTGGCAAAGGAAATTTTCTAGAGTATAAAAATTAGTCGCAATAGGCGCTAAAAGGAAATGGTAAATCACACAGGTAATCATGATACTCATGGTGACCCCACCTTTTAAGCGCAGGAGACTTGGCCTTTGCCAATTTTCACCTAAACGGCTCATAACCTTTAGAAGATAGAGCGTAAAAATCGCTACTAAAAGATTTGACAGAACCGTATAATAGAGCAACATCCCAAATCCACCATGCTTGGCGATTTCAAGATAAACTCCCGTGAAAGCCGCTAGAAACAAGAAGATACGGCTATAAAATACAAGTTTGTAGTGCTTTGACATGCTTAAATTTTCTTCACAAACTCTGATTTGAGCTTCATAGCACCGAAGCCATCAATTTTACAGTCGATATTGTGGTCACCTTCTACGATGCGGATATTTTTCACGCGCGTCCCTTGTTTCAAATCTTTTGGCGCACCTTTTACTTTTAAGTCCTTGATGAGAGTTACTGTATCACCGTCAGCCAATTTATTTCCGTTGGCATCGATAGCGACAAGGCCTTCTTCTACATCTGCAACTTCAGCAGGATTCCACTCATGAGCACACTCTGGGCAAACCAGTAGGGTACCGTCTTCGTAGACATACTCTGAGTTACATTTTGGGCAATTTGGTAGGTTGTTCATGGTTTCTCCTTATCATCATTCACTATTCTTTGAAAATCAACATTTCTCGAACAGCAACTATTATACCCTAAAATCAGCATTTTGACAAATTTAGAAAAAACCGATATCAATCTATCGGCTTTTCTACATTTACATTCTTTTTTCAGCTTCTGCTTTGATTTTTTCAACTACTTCTTGAATGTTCAAGCCAGTTGTATCAAGGTAGACAGCATCCTCTGCTTGTTTGAGAGGCGAAGTCTCACGATGACTATCCTTGTAGTCACGCGCAGCAATTTCCTCTTTTAAGGTTTCAAGGTCTGTCTCAATTCCCTTGGCAATATTTTCCTTGTAACGGCGCTCTGCTCTTTCATCTACCGAAGCTACTAGAAAAATTTTCAGTTCTGCTTGTGGCAATACAACCGTTCCAATATCGCGACCATCCATGACAATCCCACCTTGCTGGGCGATTTCCTGTTGAAGAGAAACTAGTTTCTCACGCACTTGAGGAATTGCCGCAACAGCAGAAACATGATTGGTAACTTCATTTTCACGAATAGGGTGGGTAATATCCACATCTCCTACAAAGACAAGTTGCTCTCCAATTTCTGAGCGTCCAAAACTGATTGGATGCTGGTCCAATAAGTCTAAGAGTTCTTCAACTTGTTCAACTCCTAATTGGTTCCTGAGAGCCATGTAGGTCGCTGCACGATACATAGCACCTGTATCTAGATAGGTGTATCCAAAATCCTTGGCAATAATCTTTGCGACCGTACTCTTACCACTTGAAGCAGGGCCGTCAATAGCAATTTGAATTGTTTTCATAGTAACTCCTATTTGATTTTGACAACATCACCTGGATTAGCAAACCAAGATCCTGTAGCCATATGTCCAGGATTCAAGGCCTCTAACTGAGCAATGGAGATTCCTGCACGAGCGGCAATAGCTGCTTCTCCTTCTCCAGCCAAAACTTTTGTAGTTCCTTCTGGATCAGTTGGATGTTCTGAACTACTAGATGACTCTTCTACCTTTTCCTCTGAACCAGAAGATGCCTGCTCTGAACTACTAGAAGATGAAATCTGTACTACATTTGCATCAGAATCATGAAAATCTTTCAAGGCTGCTGTACGATTACTCCCACCTGATGACAGATAAATCAGAACAATAATCATCACCACCACAATTACAAAGAAAATACTAGCTAAAATAGTCAAGATACGATTCGCTATAACTCCACCACCCTGTGATTTCGAACGACGGCCTGATCTTGTTTCTTCTTGATTTTCATAAATATCTTCTTGCCACGGTTCTTTTGCCATACCTTACTCCTTGTTTTTTTTTACTTTTCTTATTACAATATAAATATGAACATGAAAATCACACTTATACCCGAACGTTGTATCGCCTGTGGGCTGTGCCAAACTTATTCTGATTTATTTGATTATCACGATAATGGAATCGTGCGTTTTTACGATGATCCTGATCAACTAGAAAAAGAAATTTCTCCTAGCCAGGACGTAGTAGATGCTGTTAAAAATTGCCCAACTCGCGCCCTGATTGGAAACCAGGAATCCTAAATCAATGGCGGTAATCCACTCCTTCTAGTTTAGCATATTTCCATGTAAAATTATAGTCTTTTCTCTCTATTTTTTTCGGTCAAAATAGGAAGATCACTTTTTTCTCTAATAAGATAAAGTGGTCTTTTTTTAGTCTCTAGATAAATCTTACTGATATACTTGCCGAGAATCCCAATGGTCAAGAGTTGAATGCCTCCAAGAAAGAGAATAACAGCCATCAGAGAGGTCCAACCTGATGTCGGATTGCCCAAAATGAGGGTTCGAACCACGACAAAAAAGGTCATAAGCAGAGAAATAAAACAAGATAGGAGACCAGCTACGAAGGCTATAATCAGGGGAAAATCTGAAAAATTAACAATCCCTTCAATGGAGTAGAAAAAAAGTTGCCTAAAACTCCAACTGGTCTTGCCGGCCTGCCTTTCGACATTTGGATAGTCCAGATAGTGGGTTTTAAAACCGACCCAGGCAAAGAGTCCCTTAGAAAAACGGTTGGACTCCGTCAAGCTTAAAATGGCATCGACCACAGACCTTCTCATCATGCGAAAATCACGGACACCTGACGGCAGGGCTACTGGACTAATTTTTTGCATAAGGCGGTAAAAGAGATTAGCACAAAAACTGCGAAAGAAGGGTTCTCCCTCCCGACTAGTTCTCCTTGTTCCAACACAGTCCAAGTCTGTATTCTGGTCTAGTAAGGCTTTCATCTCAAGCAACATACTAGGAGGATCTTGGAGGTCTGCATCCATCACCACCACCAAATCTCCTGTCGCATATTGCAAACCTGCATGGAGGGCTGCTTCTTTTCCAAAATTTCGAGAGAAAGAAATATAATGTACTGCCGGATTTTGTTCCCGATAGGCCTTTAAGAGTTCCAAGGTTCCATCACTTGATCCATCGTCGACAAAGACATACTCGATTTCTGTTTCCAAATCTGGAAGTAAAGCTTCCAAAGCCTGATAAAAAAGAGGAAGTACTTCCTCTTCGTTTAAACAGGGGACAATGATTGACATCACCATCTTAGTCTTCAAATCCATTTGGATGCTTGCTTTGCCAACGCCATGCATCTTCACACATTTGGGTGATGCCGAGTTCTGCTTCCCAGCCCAATTCTGCTTTGGCTTTTGCAGGATCTGAATAGCAGGCTGCGATATCCCCTGGGCGACGGTCTACGATGCGGTAAGGAATTGGACGTCCCACTGCTTTTTCCATATTTTGGATAATTTCAAGAACTGAGTAGCCTTTACCTGTTCCAAGGTTATAAACGTTTAGACCTGAACCTTTTTGGATTTTTTTCAGAGCTGCGACGTGACCTTTAGCCAAATCGACAACGTGGATATAGTCACGAACACCAGTTCCATCTTCCGTATCGTAATCGTCTCCAAACACTTGCACTTGCTCTAATTTCCCAACGGCTACTTGAGTTACATATGGCAAAAGGTTATTTGGAATACCGTTTGGATTTTCTCCCAAATCACCACTCTCATGGGCTCCGATTGGGTTAAAGTAACGAAGTAAGACCACATTCCATTCTGAGTCTGCCTTGTAGATATCTGTCAAAATTTCCTCTAGCATAAGCTTAGTACGGCCGTATGGATTGGTCACTGAAAGTGGGAAATCTTCCAAGATGGGTACTGTGTGCGGATCTCCGTAAACTGTCGCAGAAGAACTGAAAATGATGTTTTTACAGTTGTTTTCTTCCATTACCTTCAAAAGACTAACAGTCCCAGCAATATTGTTGTCATAGTAGGCAAGAGGAATACGGGTAGATTCACCGACAGCCTTCAAGCCAGCGAAGTGAATGACCCCTGTTGGTTCTTCTTGCTTGAAAATATCTCTGAGGGTATCTGTGTCTCGAATATCTGCCTCATAGAAAGGCACTTCAACTCCTGTAATTCTCTCAACAACTTCTAAACTTTTACGATTGCTGTTGACAAGGTTATCCACCACAACAACCTGATGACCTGCTTGGATTAACTCAATAACTGTGTGAGTTCCAATAAAACCTGCCCCACCCGTTACCAAAATCTTTTCTTGCATCTTCTTTCCTCGATTCTCGGATTATTTTTTCTTATTTTACCATTTTTGATAGGGAATGTCATTTGCCATCCTAGAGGGGAGACTAAAATTTAAGTAAAATTCTTATTCACTTTTTACTCGTTTGACATAGTTTTCAATTGGGTAGTTTACTGGATCCAAGGTCAACTCCTTGTCTTGGATAAGTTGGGCTAGATGGTAACCAATGATAGGACCAGTTGTGAGGCCTGATGAACCTAGTCCACTAGCAGCATAGACACCTGCTAATTCTGGCACCTGCCCAAAGAAAGGAGAGAAATCACTGGTGTAGGCACGGATTCCCACACGCTCAGCTCTGGAAGTCGCTTCTACCAAGCCTAGATAGTGAGGTAAGGCCGCATCCTCCATTTGCTGGAGCAAGGCTTCATCCACCGTCAAATCAAATCCCATATCATTTTCATGGGTAGCGCCTAAGGATAATTTCCCACCTGCAAAAGGAATCAAATCCCACTCCCCTTCTGGCATAACAACAGGATAGGATTCCATGTCTTGGGCAAGTTGATAGTCTCGGAGTTGTCCTTTTTGAGGACGAACATCCACTTTATATCCTAAGGGTTCTAATATGTGTCCCAACCAAGCTCCCGTCGCTAAAATAACCTGATCAAACACCTCTGTGCCAATCTGATGTCCTGATGCTAAAGGTGTCAGACTCACTTTTTCTTTGACCAGTTTGACTTGACTAGCTTCTAGCAAACGAGTCACTAAGAGTTGGCCATCTACTCTCGCTCCACCAGAAGCGTAGAGCAGGCGGTCGAATCCCTGCAAGCCAGGGAATAATTCATTTGCTGAGGCTTGATCAAGAATGGCTAACTGCCCTATCAAGGGAGACTCTTCTCTGCGCTGGAGAGCTAGTTGATAGAGTTCTTCCAACTTAGATTCATCCCTTTTCAGGAGAAAGACTCCCGAGCGCTGGTAAAAGTCGATTTTCTGACCAGACTTTTCTAAATCAGCTAACAAATCCACATAAAAGTCAGCCCCCAAGCGTGCCATCTTGTACCAAGCTTTATTGCGACGTTTGGAAAACCAAGGACTGATAATTCCCGCTGCTGCCTTGGTAGCCTGACCTTTTCCATGGTCAAAAACGGTCACCTCAAGGTCACTTTCTTTCGAGAGATAGTATGCAGCTGTTGCTCCCACAATCCCTGCTCCTATAATAGCAACTTTCTTCATTGTCTTCACCTTCTAACTAGATATGGTGGAAAGGATTGGTCGATGCTTGACTAGGCAAAATATCAATAGACCAGCCCTTCTCTGCCTTCCATTGAGTAAGGAGTGCTGCGATTTTTTCCACAAAAAGCACTTCGATATAGTGGCCTGGATCCAGTGCCAGCAAGCCATCAGACAGCATATCTTGGGCAGTGTGATAGTAGATATCGCCAGTAATATAGACATCTGCTCCCTTAGCTAAAGCATCCTTATAGAAAGACTGCCCGCTACCACCACAGATGGCCACTCTTGAAATAGGCTTCTGCAAATCACTCTCTTGATAATGCACCATTCGAAGACTATCTAGGCCAAAGACTTGCTTGACATGTTGGGCCATTTCTCCAAATGTCTTAGGTTGAATATTCCCAATACGTCCAATTCCACGTTCTGGACCTGTTTCCTGCAGATAAGTCGTCTCCTCAATGCCTAGCATCTGGCAGAACCAGTCATTGAGGCCATTTTCAACGATGTCAATATTGGTATGGCTGACATAAACTGCGATATCATGCTTTATCAGATCAATGTAAATCTGATTTTGTGGACGGCTAGCTACCAAATCCTTGATGGGACGGAAAATCGGCGCGTGCTTGACAATAATCAAGTCCACACCCTTTTCAATGGCTTCAGCCACCGTTTCTTCACGAATATCCAGAGCAACCATGACCCTTTGGATATCTTTGTCCAAAGTTCCAATTTGCAGGCCACGACTGTCTCCCTCCATGGAAAATTCCTGAGGACAAAAGCCTTCATAACATTTAATCACTTCACTTGCTAGCATGAAGAACCTCCTTAATGGCTTGAATTTTATCTACTAGAACTTGACATTCCTCCAAATTTTTTTCTGGAATTTGTCCGAGAGCAAATTCTAGCTTGGCAGCTTCTTTTTGCCACTTTTGGACAAAGACTGGGCTGACTTCTTTGGACAATATAGGTCCAAAGCGGACATCACTGGCTGATAACTTCATTTTTCCAGCTTCCACAACTAGAATTTCATAAAATTTACCAGCTTCTTCTAAAATGCTTTCTGCCACAATCTGAAAATCGTTATCTTGCAACCAAATGCGCAAGTCGTCTTCACGATTATTAGGCTGTAGGATTAAACACTCTACATTAGCCAGCTTGTCCAAGCCCTCTTCTAAAATCCTAGCAATCAAACGACCACCCATACCAGCAATGGTAATGACCGACACTTGATCTGTCTCTTCAAAGGCTGCCAAGCCATTGGCTAAACGAACCTGGATTTTCTCCTTTAGACCATGAGCCTCAACATTTTTGACCGCAGATTGGTAGGGACCTTCCACAACCTCCCCTGCAATAGCTCCTTCGATTTGGCCTCTCTCAACCAACTCAATTGGCAGATAAGCATGGTCACTTCCCACATCTAGTAAAATAGTTCCCTGTGGCACAAAGGAAGCCACCAATTCTAATCTCTTTGAAATCATCTTCTCTCTCTTTCCAAAACTCTGTTACCTCTTATTATACCACATTTCAACTGGCAATCTTGTACCTAAAAAGACCGCAATACACAGATTGCAGCCCTTCTTTATTTTCTGGCTTGATAGCGACTAGTCAGGATGAAAATCACGGTAAAGACCAACATCATGACACCATAAACAGGTAATGTTTGTCCTGTTAAGGTTGAGATTTCAAGCAATTTTTGAATTCTTGGGAAGAGAGCTGTGGCTAAGAAGCCTCCTACTGACCAAACAATCAAGAGGACACGCCATAGGGTAAATGGCATGCAGGCTCTAAATACAGATAAGAAACCAATTGACCCCAAGAGATAATAGAGTAGAGTTGAGATTTCTAACTCAGACCAACCTTGGCTACTTCCAAATAGTTTCACAAAAAGAACGCTGAACACAACCATGAGAGCACTTGGTAGGGCACGAAGCATGGATCTTCTGAGGAAGTTTGGCTCGACAGGTTTGATATTTCGCTCAAAAGTCAGAACGAATGGTGGGAAACCTTCCACGAACTGGTCAATCATGGTAATCTGGATTGGAATGAAAGGGAAAATCAAGATCCACTCAGACCGACCTAGTAAAGCACTGGCGATACAGATAACTGCGAGCAAGAATGAGTAGATGGTCTTTATCAAGAAAATCGGGGCGATATGGGCAATGTTATTGACCACGCGACGACCTTCAAAGAGAATCTCAGGAACATCATTAAAGTCAGAGTTCAAGAGAACCAGATTGGCAATCTGACGAGTCGCAGGATCTCCCTCAGCCATCACGATAGAACAATCCGCCTCACGAAGGGCCAGGATATCATTAACTCCATCCCCTGTCATAGCTGTTGTATGACCCGCTTTTTTCAGCGTTTGGATGATGAGTTTCTTTTGATGAGGGGAAACACGTCCGAAAATGGCAGTCTCCTCAGCCATAGAAACCAATTCCTCATCCGTAATTTTGGAGCAATCTACATAGCTGTGGTAGTCCGCAAAACCAGCCTTCTGGGCAATACTTGAAACAGTGACTGGATTATCACCAGAGATAATTTTCAATCCCACTTCCTGAGAACGAAGATAGTCCAGCGTCTCTGCTGCTCCCTCTCGAATGGGGTCCAAGATTTCCAGCAAGGCTAGAGCATGAATATCAGAAGGTTTCTGTGGTTTGTGATGGTCTAATTTCTCCTGACTGAGAGCTAAGACCAAGACACGTGAACCTCTCTCCAAGGCCTCCCTGGCTTCTGGTACCTCAGAATCCAGCAACATCTCAGGCGCCCCTAAGAAAACTGTTCCCAAACCTTCTAACTCCATGGCTCCCCACTTCCGGTCGCTTGAGAAAGGCAGATTGGAAAGCATAGGGTAGGCTACTTCTCCCACAAAACGCTGGCGAATGGCTTGAGCTGTTGGATTTTTATCCTCACTATGGGCCATATAGCTGGCCAAGATGCTAGCAAGCGCTGACTCTCCATACTCTTCGGTCAAAGGAAGAACAGCCTCCACCTGCATCTTTCCTTGGGTGATGGTGCCTGTCTTGTCCAGACAGAGCATATCCACGCGCGCCAAGGTCTCAACAGAGTACATTTCCTGAACCAAGACCTTTTTCAAGCCCAACTTAATCACCGCTGTCAAGAGCGAAGTAATGGTCAAAAGGGCAATTCCCTTAGGCAACATTCCCAGCAGGGCTGTCGACGAATTTACAACGGATGACTTGAGAGGCAGACCTTTCAACATCAAGGCTTCTAGCAAGAGAGCCAGACCAAAAGGAATGATAATCTTTCCAGTAAAACCTGCTAACTTGTCCAGCGATTTCATGATACGGGAGTTGATAGGTTTAACGGTCTTGGCTTCCAGCATGAGTTTGGCAGCATAGTTGTCTGCACCTATATGATGGACACGAGCTAAAACTGCCCCACTGGCTAAGAAACTTCCTGACAAAAGCAAGGCATCCACTTCCTTTTGCACCAAATCACTTTCCCCCGTCAACATGGCTTCATTGACTTCCGCAAAGCCTTCCAAAACCAAGGCATCACTGGGAATCTGCTCTCCAGCAGACAGACGAATGACATCTCCTAACACCAATTCTTCAGGATTCAGAGCCACTTCTTGACCATCACGAATAGTTTTGACCTTTTCCTTGGTCATGAGATTGAGCTTGTCCACCATGTGTTTAGCCCGTAGCTCGGTCACAATTCCAGAAAAAGCGTTAAAGCAGATAACGGCAAAGAAGACCAGATTGCTCCAAGCCTGCACAAAGGCAAGGGCCAAAGCAATGGCAAAGTTTAAAGCGTTAAAAAGAGTAAAGACATTTCGTTTAACGATTTGCCAAGTGCTGGTACTGGCTGATGCGGTAAAATCATTGACCAAGCCCTTAGCCTGTCTTTCCTTGACTTCTCTTTGGGTTAATCCCATAATCTTATTTTTATCCATAAATTCTATCATATCATTTTTTCTAAAAGAATTCTAATCTCATCCTAAATATGCACCTAGTCAAGGGAAAAGTTTGCCAGCCCTCCTTTGATAAGGTATAATAATAACAAGAAAATAATCGAAGGAGATCGCATGTTTTATACTTATTTACGTGGATTGGTTGTCTTGCTCCTATGGTCCATCAATGGCAATGCCCACTATCATAATACTGATAAAATTCCTAATCAAGATGAAAATTATATTTTAGTTGCGCCTCACCGTACCTGGTGGGATCCTGTTTACATGGCCTTTGCGACCAAGCCAAAACAGTTCATCTTTATGGCTAAAAAAGAACTCTTCACCAACCGTATCTTTGGATGGTGGATTCGTATGTGTGGTGCCTTTCCTATTGACCGTGAAAATCCTAACGCTTCAGCCATCAAATATCCTATCAATGTTCTCAAAAAAAGCGACCGCTCTCTCATCATGTTTCCAAGTGGAAGCCGTCACTCAAACGATGTCAAGGGTGGAGTTGCCCTGATTGCCAAAATGGCCAAGGTCCGTATCATGCCGGTTACCTATACAGGTCCCATGACTTTGAAAGGCTTGATTAGTCGTGAACGTGTCGATATGAACTTTGGAAATCCAATTGATATCTCAGATATCAAGAAAATGAATGATGAAGGCATTGAAACAGTCGCCAATCGTATCCAAACAGAATTCCAACGTCTAGACCAAGAAACCAAACAATGGCACAATAATAAAAAACCAAATCCACTCTGGTGGTTTATCCGCATCCCTGCTCTCATCCTTGCCATTATCCTCGCTATCCTAACTATCATCTTTAGCTTTATCGCAAGCTTCATCTGGAATCCAGATAAAAAGAGAGAAAAACTTGGTTAAATAAATACAACAATCCCTTGGCAAAAGCCAAGGGATAAATCTTTTATTCGATTTTCCATTTTTGGGCCAACCAGCTGGAAAAAGCTAGGAATCGCTCAGCTACTTGTTCATGGTGTCCATAAGTATCAAAGACAAACTGACCGTTCGGATAGCGTTTCTGAAGACTGGTCTGGATTTGCTCAGCATAGACTGGTGCTTGAGCCAAGCGATTAGTATGATAGGCTCCTTCTGTTTGACCGTTCTGTAAATACAGCAAACAGTCCAAATTTTTCACATTTTCTTCCTTGCAATAAGTCGTAAAATCAGGATACCAAAAGGAACCGCAGATCGAAAAGACACAGGAAACCTTGTCAAAGCTGAAAAGACTGTAGACTGCCGCCAAACCACCTAGTGAGTAGCCTCCATAAGCAAGGCGAGTTTCGTCCAGGCGATAAAGTGACTGCAACTTGTCTAAAAGACCTCCAAATAAATGATCATGATAGACGTTGGCCTGACCTCTAAAATCTGGAGCTCCATCTCTCAGAGCAGCTGCCTTCCAGGGAGTGTAATCATCTAGGCGATTTTTAGAGGTCAAGCCCACTAAAATCACAGATTCGGAAAGGGACGATAGGAAATCCAAATTTCCATCATTCAATAAAATAGCCGGATAGGTTTGATTGAGGTCGTAGTTAGAAGGAAGGCTGATTTTGACTTGAATTCCTTCCCAATCAAACTCATTATTTATTGATAAAGTCATTGATTTTCTCAAGGGAATCAATCACTGCTGGACCATAGTCCATCAATTCATCGTAAGAGATGGTCATAATTTTTTGATTCTTAATAGCAGGAACGCTTTCCAAAACAGCATTTGCCTTCATCAACTCTACTGCTTTTTCATCCAATTTTTTATTGCGATCGCTGGTTACATAGATAATCAATTCAGGATCCATTGACACAAGATTTTCCAAGGTCAAGCCTGATGTCCCCGTAGCAACGTTGGTATAACCAAGTTGGTTCAACAAACTTTCTTGCAAAGCAGACTTATAGGCACCGAAGGTTTCATCATTATAAGCAACCATAATCAAAGCCTTTTTCTTTTCACCTTGACTTGCTGGGTTTGCTTTCTTAACAGCGTCAATTTTAGTTTGTAATTGGGCCGCGTATTCATTGGCCTTGTCCTGCACATTAAAAATCATTCCAAGATTTTTTACATCTTCTACGATATTCCCCAAATCTTGCTGAATTGTTGAGAGAGAAGCTTTTTGCGTATAAACTGGGATTTTATTTTCATTCCAAGTGCTAACTGTCCCCAAGGATTTTTCAGAAAACATCATGTTTCGACCCATCACAGCATCTGGCTCATAAGAGAGGACTGTCTCTTGTGAGACTGTTTTTTTATCCCCAATTTGAGGAATAGTCGCAATCGCGTCCTTGTATTTGTCCGTCACAGCATTGTCTGGATTGAGCATGCCAACAATTTTATCCTTCAACCCCAACTCCAATAAGATTTCCGTGGTTGAAAGATTATTTGTAATAACTTTTTCAGGTGCCTTGTCAAAAACTTGTTCGACTTCATTCCCTTTCGCGTCATAGGTTTTAACCGTTAACGGATAAGTCGTCTCTGCGTTAGCCTTTTGACTTGTCTCTGCGCTAGACTGCGTGGTAGCTTTTTCTGTAGTAGTATTACCACAAGCTGCCAGAGTTAGGGTAGCTACTGCTACGAGTAAAATGCTTAGTGTTTTTTTCATCTTGTTTTCCTTTTCATTCTTATAAATAGTGAATCATGGCTTGCTGATCCTCGGTCCAAGTCACCTGACTTTGAACTCCATATACAGTTTGCAATGACTCAGGGGTGATGGTCTCCTTTGGAGTCCCTTGGTAAAGGATTTCCCCCTCTTTCATCAGATAGAGATAATCCGAATAGCGACAAGCAAGTTGAATATCATGCAGGACAGCTAGAACATTGACCTTGAGCTCCTTCACAATGGCCAACAAGTCTAGCTGGTACTTGATATCCAGATGATTGGTTGGTTCGTCCAGGAGCAAGAGAGTCGGTTCTTGCGCCAAGACGCGGGCTAGTAAGACTCGCTGTTTCTCTCCCCCTGATAAGGACGAATAGAGACGAGTTTTCTTCTCGAGCATATCCACCTTAACGAGGGCATCTTGAACGAGTGTAAAATCTCTTTCCCTTTCCTTCTGTAAAAAAGAGAGGTGGGGAGTTCTTCCCAGCAAGACGATTTCTTCAACTGTACAATCAAACTGCAGCTGGTTAAACTGGGTCACAACTGCCATTTGCTTGGCTGTTTCTTTGAGCGTCCATTGTTCCAGAGGCTTTCCATCTAGACTTATCAAGCCTTTATCCGCCTTTTCCTGACGATAGAGGAGTTTAAGTAGACTGGTTTTTCCACTTCCATTTGGTCCTAATATCGTGTGAAATTGATGCCCTTCAACCTTAAGAGAGACTCCTTTGAGGATTTTTTTCTCACCTAGTCCAAAATGGATATCCTGACAAATCAAGTCCATATCAGACCCTCACCTCCCTTCGCCTACCTCCAACAATGTAGACAAAGAAGGGAGCACCTACTAAGGCTGTAAAAATACCAATAGGAAGCTCTGCGTTTGGAATGATGATACGAGAGAGTACGTCTGCCCAGATGACAAAGAGGGCACCCAGCAAGGTTGCAACAGGAAAAAGCCTCTTGTAATTCGTTCCTACTAATCCTCGAGCTAAATGTGGAGTAATCAGACCGACAAATCCAATAATCCCACAGGTTGCCACTAAGACTGCTGTCAGCACAGCCACCATGGTCACATAAAGATACCAATAAAAGCGTAAGGGAATCCCCAAAGTTAAAGCAGCCTCATCTCCCATCATCATCGCATTGAAAACACGATACTGAGTAGAGAAAAATAGAAAGGCTATTCCTACTACTATAGTTGGCAGGACCAAGTCTGCCCAGGAAGTCCCAGCAAGCGAGCCCATGGTCCAAAACTTAATGGTCATCACACTGTCCGCATTAGCACCGACTGAGATAATAAAGTTTGAAAAAGCCAGAAAGAGAGCGTTGACCACCGTTCCTGATAAGATCAGACTGGAAGTCGTCATCCTTCCCTGCACAGAGGCAATGATGAGGACAGCAATTGTTGCCAAAATAGCTCCAATAAAAGCTCCAAGGCTAATCATCACTTTTAAACCAAGAATGATGCTCAATGTTGCCCCTAGAGTTGCACCAGCAGAGATGCCTAAGACATAGGGCTCTGCGATGGGATTGTTTACCGTGGACTGCATCACGCTACCACACATAGAAAGGCCTGCTCCTACTATCAGACCTAACAATACTCGAGGGAATCTCATGTTCCATACAATGGCAAGAGTAGACTTGGAAACCTCTCCTATCTCAAGAGGAAATCCCAACCTGCTCAAAATAATCCGATAGGTATCTCCTAGATCAATCGCAACAGATCCCATTGAAACTGCTAGAAAGAGAGAAATCCCTAAAATACCTAGCAAAATAACTAAAAGTAACACAAATTGCTGGTCTTGTCGGCTTCCAGAAAATTTGGAAAGCATGCAAACCTCCTTTAATAGAATCTTAAAAATTTAGAAAATTCTCATGAAAAGTATATCATATTTTCAACAATGGAACAAGATGAGAACAAATGAATATAGTTGATTTTATTGTGCTAGGAACCGTAACCGAAGATTATACTTGAGTATATCGAGGTAAGGTGCCAACGCAAAAAGCCCTCTGAAGTCAGAGAGCTGATTTGAGCTCGGGCTAAAATCCTAGTGAAACAAAAAAATCTACACGATCAGAAAAGTCTCTATCGTGCCATTTTCATACATGATGTATAGTCCAAGTACAATGAATACTAAGGGCACAATGATTCGCTCGTATTTTTCAATTGTCTCGAATATTAACGGAATAGAGGATAACACCCGACTAATCTCGCATAAGATAATTATGCCGATTACAAACACAAGCAAGGCCACGAGGGTCTGTGACCAATCTAACGAAGCAAAATAAGGTATATAGATACCTAAATTATCTCCGCCAGACGCAATTGTTAGCAATGTAACTGTCCAAAACAGTTGATTTGCCTTGCTTTGTTCTAATCTTTCAATAATTTCTTCCTCTTCTTCCTCTTCTTCCTCACCTTCTCCAACAATTGCAAAGCGAATCCCTAAATAGATAGGGATTAAACCAAGCAATCCAACCATCCATTCTTCAGGCACGAAATTAACGACATAAGCAGCAACTAAACTCGCCCCTACAAGTAAGCCTGTGCCTAGATATTGCCCCGCATAAATATGCCATTTTTGTTTATTCTGTGATAGCTGTGCAAATAAAATAATTAAATAATCGATACTGGTGGAAATATAAACACCAATAGCAGATATGATTGTCTGTCCCATAAAAAACCTCCTGTATTGGTCAGTAATAAATCAGCAGATTTTAGGAGAGCACAGACACATTAATTTAGCTATCGCTAGTGGGTAATGTCGAACATAGGAAAGCATTTTACTCCTCCTCAAAACGTAGTTACAAAGTAATTTCTAACTGGAATTCGGTGACTACTTCCATGTAAAGTATAACATACTATACTTTACTTCGTAAAGTGTGGGCTCTCCGAGGGGGCTTGCAGACAGCTACTCGGCTTTTCAAGCCGAGTAGCTACGCACCTTTATGGTGTAATTAGCTGATACCATTTGAGGTTTTTGTAGTCTCCAAAATTGTGACCGATAAAACCTCAATAAAAAAGCCCTCTGAAAATCAGAGAGCTGATTTGAGCCCGAGCTAAAATCCTAGTGAAAAAGATGGAACTCCTTGTGTTCATCGAACACTGTGTCATTTCCCTATTTTCATACGGATTTTTGACGCCCTTAGCATCATGATTCTTGCTTGATAAAACGTTTATAGACTAGGCGACGAGGCGAAGATTGTACAAAATTTTTAGTGAAACAAAAAAATCTCCCCGAAGGGAGAATATCTGGTTTATTTTACCTTACAGTGCTAGGAACCGTAACCGAAGATTATACTTGAGCATATCGAGGTAAGGTAACAAAAGTAAAAAAGCTACCCAATTTAGAGTAGCTTCATTATCAAGATATGCTCAATTGAACACGGCCTAAGCACTTGGCAAAAAAGATAAAATCTCCTAGAAACTGAAGTTTCTTCGTCAATTTTCCTATTTTTGCTTTGTGCTTTTGACGGCCTTTGTATCTTGAATTAGCGACGAAGTCCTAGAGAGTTGATCAACTCACGGTAACGGTTAACGTCGTTTTTACGCAAGTATGCAAGCAAGTTACGACGGCGACCGATTTTTTTCATCAATCCACGGTAAGTAGCGTGGTCTTTTTTGTGTTGTTTGATGTGTTCGTTAAGGTGGTTGATTTCCCAAGTAAGGACAGCAACTTGAACCTCTACTGAACCTGTATCACCTTCGTGACGTGCATATTGTGCGATGATTTCATTTTTTTTCTCTTTTGAGATTGCCATGATGTTTCTCCTTTTTATTTGGCTTCATCCGAGTGACAGGTTGGCATGCCTGTAACCAAGAAGAAGTTATTTGTCTTTACGACAATCCCTATTCTACCAATAACTAACTTCTTTGTCAACAGATTTACTTTCTTGTTTTAAACATGCTATAATAATCATAGCAAGAGATCTAAGTTGTCTGTTTTTTAAAACGAGGTGATTATCATGCCTAGATTCTATTCCCATCTCCCCTACTATCTGGTCATATTTTTCTTTTATTGGCCACTTTATCAGTTGTTATCACTAATTATTTCTGACCCCCTTTTTCTCAAGAGTCTCTACGTAAATAATATTCTCTTCTTTACACCTCTGGCAATCTTGATTGTATCGTTACTCTATAGCTACCGTTTCCGTTTCTCTCTTTGGTGGTTACTGGGGAACGGACTGCTCTATTGCTTTACTATCATAACTTTTGGTGAGTTTATACTAATTTACTTGCTAATCTATGAAACCTTGGCTCTGGTGGGCATGGCTTCCGGTATTGGCATCAAGCATATTCTACAAAAATGAAAAACAAAAACTTTCACAAAATCCTTGAAAAATCTCACAATCATGCTATAATAATCCTTAGAGACAAGTCACTTAGTCCCTTTCTACTAGAGAGTGCGTGGTTGCTGAGAACGCATAGAAAGACTATACTGATACTACTCTACTGACTTTTATGCAAACATAAAACGGTGGCCACGTTAGAGCCAATCAGAGGTGTCCCTCTCTTTTGAGGTACATAAATGAAGGTGGAACCACGTTGCGACGTCCTTTCGAGGATGTCGCTTTTTGTTTTTCTAGCTTTCACTATCCTCTGCCCCTGTTTTCAGAATAGGGTTAACACATTCGTCAATAATATAAGTAAGGAGAACATCATGATTAACATTACTTTCCCAGATGGCGCTGTTCGTGAATTCGAATCTGGCGTTACAACTTTTGAAATTGCCCAATCTATCAGCAATTCCCTAGCTAAAAAGGCCTTGGCTGGTAAATTCAACGGCAAACTCATCGACACTACTCGTGCGATCACTGAAGATGGAAGCATCGAAATCGTGACACCTGATCACGAAGATGCCCTTCCAATCTTGCGTCACTCAGCCGCTCACTTGTTCGCCCAAGCAGCTCGTCGTCTTTTCCCAGACATTCACTTGGGAGTTGGTCCAGCCATCGAAGATGGTTTCTACTACGATACTGACAACACAGCTGGTCAAATCTCTAACGAAGACCTTCCTCGTATCGAAGAAGAAATGCAAAAAATTGTCAAAGAAAACTTCCCATCAATCCGTGAAGAAGTGACTAAAGACGAGGCACGTGAAATCTTCAAAAATGACCCTTACAAGTTGGAATTGATTGAAGAACACTCAGAAGACGAAGGCGGTTTGACTATCTATCGTCAGGGTGAGTATGTAGACCTCTGCCGTGGCCCTCACGTCCCATCAACAGGCCGTATTCAAATCTTCCACCTTCTCCATGTAGCAGGTGCTTACTGGCGTGGAAATAGCGACAACGCTATGATGCAACGTATCTACGGTACAGCTTGGTTTGACAAGAAAGACTTAAAAAACTACCTCCAAATGCGTGAAGAAGCTAAGGAACGTGACCACCGTAAACTTGGTAAAGAGCTTGACCTCTTCATGATTTCTCAAGAGGTTGGTCAAGGGCTTCCATTCTGGTTGCCAAATGGTGCGACTATTCGTCGTGAATTGGAACGCTATATCGTTGACAAAGAGTTGGCTTCTGGCTACCAACACGTATACACTCCACCACTTGCTTCTGTTGAACTTTACAAGACTTCTGGTCACTGGGATCATTACCAAGAAGACATGTTCCCAACTATGGACATGGGTGACGGGGAAGAATTTGTTCTTCGTCCAATGAACTGTCCGCACCACATCCAAGTCTTCAAACACCATGTTCACTCTTACCGTGAATTGCCAATCCGTATCGCTGAAATCGGTATGATGCACCGTTATGAAAAATCTGGTGCCCTTACTGGTCTTCAACGTGTACGTGAAATGTCACTCAACGACGGTCACCTCTTTGTGACTCCAGAACAAATCCAAGAAGAATTCCAACGTGCTCTTCAGTTGATTATCGATGTTTATGAAGACTTCAACTTGAATGAATACCGCTTCCGCCTCTCTCTTCGTGACCCTCAAGATACTCATAAGTACTTTGATAATGATGAGATGTGGGAAAATGCTCAAACCATGCTTCGTGCAGCCCTTGATGAAATGGGCGTGGACTACTTTGAAGCCGAAGGTGAAGCAGCCTTCTACGGACCAAAATTGGATATTCAAGTTAAGACCGCTCTTGGAAAAGAAGAAACTCTTTCTACTATCCAACTTGACTTCTTGCTTCCAGAACGCTTCGATCTCAAATACATCGGAGCTGATGGTGACGAACACCGTCCAGTTATGATCCACCGTGGGGTTATCTCAACTATGGAACGCTTCACAGCTATCTTGATTGAGAACTACAAGGGTGCCTTCCCAACATGGCTTGCACCACACCAAGTAACCCTCATCCCAGTATCTAACGAAAAACACGTGGACTACGCATGGGAAGTAGCTAAGAAACTCCGTGACCGCGGTGTCCGTGCAGATGTAGATGAGCGCAATGAAAAAATGCAGTTCAAGATCCGTGCTTCACAAACCAGCAAGATTCCTTACCAATTGATCGTTGGGGACAAGGAAATGGAAGACGGAACAGTCAACGTTCGTCGCTACGGCCAAAAAGAAACACAAACTGTCTCAGTTGATGACTTTGTTCAAGCTATCCTAGCTGATATCGCCAACAAATCACGCGTTGAGAAATAAGAGATGAAACCTGGGATAAAATCCTAGCTACCTAAAAAGCAACAACTATTTCAGCTGTTGCTTTTTATATTTTATTTAATCTGAGCTAGTAGTGATTGGTCAAAGCACCACACAAGATTTACTTTCATGAGTTAGATAAAGTCAGTATCCTCAATCCTTGTCTGCTTCATTTTCTTTTACAAGATCTTTTTGTGAATCCTTTTCAGAGAGTTTTTGATCGATATACTTGTTAATGGTTTCATAAAATTCCTTGGTCGAATCACTGTCTAATTTTGTCGAATTATGAACTTGATTGACTTTCAATTGAACAGATTGAATACCGTAAGAGGCTTGTTTTTGGTGGAGTGTTTCTAATTCTTCTTCTGAAATCGGATCTCCAACAACCGTCAAGACCAATTCATTGTTACTTGACTTGTAGACTTGATTAATAACCGTATAATTGGCGAACTCTTTTCCTACAAACTGTTTGATCCCTTCTTTGCGCGCTTGTTCTATTGTCAGAGTAACTGCCGAATAGCTAGCTGGAAGAATCAACAATACAATCAAAGATATCAAGCCAATTCTCATTTTAATGCTCAGCTCTTTAAA